>CAYOIB010000021.1:0-34895 GCA_964403935.1 uncultured Puniceicoccaceae bacterium
CGGCGCATGCCCGAAGGCCCCGAAGTGCTCGCACGGCAGATGAACCGTCTGTGCAGTCACGCTCCCACCGATCAACAGGTTGCTTGTCGCCCGAGTGCTTCCGGAACGAGGACAACGCGGAAGCAGCGGCTCAGGCAGAACCTTGAAAGAGGGTCTCTGAATCAGATCGGGCCTGTGCTGATCTGGAGCTTCGCGTTCTGAATGGATCAATGACTTATTAAGGCCATCTCCACGCGTCTGAAAAGGATCTGGTTCTCTTCATAGATTTGGCCATGCAGTAGTTTTTCCAGTCGCGTGTGCGCCTCCCTCAGGCCGCTGACCCATGCGGAAGATCTTTTCGGCCATTCGCGCGCTTCGATGAGGGAAGCCATCTCCGACAACGCTTCGTCCACTTCATCATGTTCGTGCTTCATCGTTGCCAGCCAGTGCTTCAGGCGCTCGACGTCCTCCTGTTGCATTCGCTGCAAGGTACCCATTTTCCGGATCAGCGGGTACAATTCCTCCTCCTCCAGCTTCAGGTGGCCGATCAGCTGATCCCTGAACCGGGTAAACTGCCACCAGAGGGATTCCGGCGCATCGGCCATGTTTTTTGCTTCCGCAAAAAGACCACTCAACTGATCCAGCTCATCCTGAAGCGCCACGCGATGACGGTCAACCAAGTGATCACAAAGCTCTGGAAAACTCATCAGCTCCACGCTGGAAGAAGGACTCGAAGCGTTGAGAGTTTCGGCTGCCTGCAAGATCTTCACGACCGTGGTCGGCTCGAGGAACCTGCCCCAGCAGACAACGTCCCACCGCTCTCTGGCCAACTCGGGTGCGTCGAGCCCCAGCTTTTCGAGGAGTTGGCTACCGCCGGGGAAACGATCGCGCACCTGCCGGACGGTCGCATCGCGATCAACGGGATCGATCCCTGTTTTTTGCTCCCGAACTTCCGCGATTATCTTCATAAACGCGAACCTCTCAAGAAGACTCCGCAGCCACCCGCGCCTGCTCCGACGGAAACAGAAGTGACCGCTCGAGATGAATATGCCTCAGCATGAAAGCCTCAAGATCCAGAAGCCCGGCGAACAAGGCACGGTATGTATTGCAAGCGTCCACCGGAGGCTGGTACCCATCTGTCAGCTCCTGCAGTTGGCCCAGTGCGGCAATAATGCTCTTGTGCTGGTCCGTCACTACGGTGACCTGATCCTCTCCCAGGAAATCGGTCTTAGGGCTGCCGTTCAGGCGAGCGATCGCGGGAAACAACCCCTGTTCACATTTTTCGACATGATCTGCCAGAAGGTGGTAGAGGCTATGAAAGACCTGATAGATCGACACCAGTGAAGGCGTGTGCCCCCCGTGAACCTGGCTGACACGCTCTGCCATGGCATGAAGGCGCGGAAGCTCTTGGCGCAGGCTCCTGTGGTGCGTCTCAACGATGTACTCACACAACTCGGCGGGCGACAAAAATGTCAGGTCCTTCTCGGGCTCGCCCTTGGCGGCGTCTTCCCGCTCCAGTTCCCTGGCGATCTGTTCGGGTGAGACACCCTTCAACTCGCACGCCTGGCGAAGGGTCCGGCGACCCTGGCAGCAGAAGCCGATGTTGTGGACGTGGAATACCCGGGAACGGCCTGGACGCTCAGCGACGAGTTCCCCGACCGTTCGGTCGAGCAGCGGGGTTCCGGAAGGCGAAAATTCAATCGGTGAATGACTCATGGCGCTTAACCATTGGTCTTTCGGACAGCAGCTCAAGTCTGAGAGAAGCTGGGCGGTTGGAAATCCAACCATTCCTTGATCTGGATCAAGATTCATCACCGCCAGGCCGGATGCGGCAGGACCGTCAGACCTTTCCAAGACTGGGACGGCGACCAAGCTCATCGCTCAGCTGACCTCAAACCCCTTCGTCCGATGTTCCCTCCGGGGGTGAGCCCACAGGCGAATCGTCTGCTTCACCCTTTTCCAGATCTGCCAAAGCCCGTTCCAAGGCCCGGCGCAGAGACTCGCGCGTGACCGGCTTTTCCAGGCTTGAAAAACTTATCCGGGATCGGCTCGAAAGAAGATGTTCGGGCGCAGACGAACTCGAGAGCGAGATAACAGAAACCGGCCCACCCTCTCGCTCCAGAAGCGCAAGCATCCGGGGAAAGCCATCCTTCTCCAACCGCTCCCCCAAGATCCACACCGTCGGCTTGAAACCCTTTTCAATCATCGCCTCCGCCTCGTTCACAGATTCGGCTTCGAGGACAGCGGCTTTCAGTTGCTCAAGATAGATGCGCAGGATTCGCCGATTTGTTGAGGAGGCGTCAACCAGAGCAATGGCAGCGTCTTTTAAGTGTGGCGATACCCGTGGGTTCTCGTGGGCGGCGGTGCTCTCTGCCGCGACCCTCACCGTCACCCGAAAACAGGCCCCGGCACCCGGCTCGCTCTCCACCTCGATACCCCCGTCCATCGCCTCGGCCAAGCGCTTGCTGATGAAGAGCCCCAGGCCCGTCCCACCCCGCCGTGCGTGATTTCCAACATCCAGCTGAACAAAAGGTTGAAAGAGCTTGTCCTGCTTCTCCTTGGGAATACCGATCCCGGTGTCGGAGACGGAGAAAACCAGCTTGACCTTGTCGCTTTCGCTCCGCCCGCGACGGACCTGGATAAAGATAGAGCCCTTGTCCGTGAACTTGGTGGCGTTGCTGACGAGGTTCATCAAAATCTGACGCAAGCGTGCGCGATCTCCACTGACGCGGGTGGGCACGTTTGCGTCGATCGACGTCTCCATCTTCAACAGTTTCTCCCGACTCTTCCACTTGAACGTCTCCGCAATTTCAAAGACCAGCTCTCCCGGTGAGAAACCTCCACGCTCCAAAGTCAGCTCCCCTGACTCCATCTTGGAATAATCGAGAATTTCATTGAGGGTATGGAGGAGGTTCTGGCATCCGCTGAGAATCGAGTTGAGGAAGCCAAGCTGCTCCCGTGTGAGGCGCGTTTCGCGTAGCACTGTTGCCATTCCAACGACAGCATTCAGCGGCGTCCGGATCTCATGGCTCAAACTGGCAAGAAACTCCCCCTTAGCCCGGTCTGCCAAGGAAACTTCCTCGGCCCGGTGCCGGGCCTGTTCAAGCAGCGCGGAGAAGCCCGCATTCATTTGCCGAAGGCGTTTGTTCGCCCGCGCTTGCACCGCCAGCCGCCAGGAGCCGAGAAGGATCACCAGAGCAGCAAGCAGCGCCGCAGAAAGAACAAGGAAGAGCGGAAGCTCGATACTGTGAAGAAGGGTTGGTTCAACGGTATTTTGAGGCACCACCGGCGGGTTCCGGTCAGGAGCAGCCTCGTCAACTTGAGTCCCGACCTTCTCTGCGATGCCCAGTGAGACCTCTCCATCCGACAAGCCCTGTTGAAGCCATTCACGTGATGCCTGCCCATAGGCCTGTTCCATCTGAAAAGCCCTTTCCCACTGGCCTAATTCCCCATAGCAATCAGCCAGTATCCTGTAGACAGGCACCACCAGAGCGGGACGCGGAGAATCGCCCACAAGCTCCAGTGTCATCTCAGCCTGAAGGATTGCGGCTTCCCAGGAGCCCATCCTTTGGTAGGTATCGGCCCGATGATGCAGGGTCCACGCCACAGCATCAAACTCCCCTCTCATCCGGCTCAACTCAGCCGAGCGCTCAAAAAACCGGAGAGCCTGGGGATAGTTTCCTTCATCCCGCTCCAGAACCCCCAGGTTGTGATAGAGCTCGGGGAGGTCGTGCTGCATGCCGAGACGGCGATTCAGATCAATAGCCTGCGTGAAATGGTTGCGTGCCCGATCGACCGCCCCTCGCTCCCTCTCGAGTTGTCCCAAGTAATTCAAAGCTGAAGCGGTGAGCCGTTCCCCTGCCTGCGCCCGCAAGGCAATGGCCTTCAGGAAGTAACCCTCCGCTTCATCGAAAGCCCCCAATCCCATCCGCACGCGGCCCAACCCGAGCAGCAGGCGACCGCGTACCTCCGGGTCCGTTTCCACCGAACTCAGCTCAAGGCCGCGCTCGAGGACCGCACCCGCTTTCTCCAACTCGCCCCGCAACATCAGGGCATGCCCCTTGACCATATGGGCCTCTACCGACAGCGCAGACCCCTCATGCGCATCCGCCAAAGGCACATCCCCGGCTGCCATCACGGCAGACATCGCCCCGGACAACGGCTCAGGTGAAAACTGCAAATCGACGGCCTCTGCCGACACCTTCCCAGCGCTGAAGATGCTCCCCATGATGCCTCCAATCAGGCCATAGTGCCTGATGATCCATCGGGCGCATCGCATGAAGGAACCATCAAAGGAGTGAGCCATAGTCTCTCCGGAGACTGCCGCCCCCTCAAGCCACGTCAATCCCTCCCGAGAGGGCTTGCCATTACAAGCACAGGCCGTTGGTTTCAGCCCCTCCGTGGATACAGAATTACTCGACTACCCGCTGCCACCCGAAGCGATCGCCCAAGTTCCAGCGGCGAACCGCGACGACGCCCGAATGTTATGCGTGCGTCGACGCTCAGGCACGGTCGAGCATTTGACTGTGCGCGACCTGCCCCAGTTGCTCACCCGCCCCACGGCAATCTTCCGAAACAACGTTGCCGTCCTTCGTGCACGCCTTCGGGGGGTGCGTCCGACAGGCGGTGCGATTGAATGCCTCCTCCTCAGGCCCGGTCCGGAAGTCAACCAATGGTGGTGCCTCGGTCGACCCGGACGCCATCTGGGGGTGGGCGCACGGTTCATTCTTGCGGGCAGTTGTCCGGCTGAAGTGCTGGAGGTCAGCCACGACGGGGTCCGCCTCGTGGCGTTTCATCCCAGCGCACATCCCTCGGTAGAGGCCTTGGCCGCCGATGTCGGGTTGCCCCCGCTGCCACCCTACATCACCCGCCAGCCGGATGATGCCAGATCGCCGATGGATACCGTCAGGTATGAAACAGTCTATGCCGACCCAAGAGAACGCCGGGCGGTGGCCGCACCCACGGCAGGCCTCCATTTCACGCCCCAATTGATTGAGAAACTGGAAGATCGGAATCATAGCTTCCACGACCTCACCCTCCATGTTGGCCCGGGCACCTTCCGGCCCGTCAAGACAGCCGACGTCCGCGACCATCCGATGCACGGCGAAACCTACACCATCTCCCCGAAGACACGCCAGGCCCTGAAGGCCGAGCCCTCCCGGCTGGCCATCGGCACAACCGCCCTGCGTGCCATTGAAGACTGGTGGCAACACGGCGCGCCGGACCCTGAAGGACCTTACGCCGCCGAAGCCACGATTTTCATTCTCCCGCCAGCCCGCTTTCATGTAGACGCCCTCCTAACGAATTTCCACTTGCCGAAATCTACCCTTTTGTGCCTCGTATCAGCTTTCCTCTGTCCCGATTCCACCGAAGGTCTCGCTTGGTTGAAGGCCCTCTATCGCGAAGCGCTTCAACGTGGCTATCGATTTTACAGCTACGGTGATGCAATGCTGATTCTTGACGAGTGATGCGCCCTATCAACGACACAGATTTCGAGAGCCTCGTCAGAGACCATTATCAGGGACTTTTCCGCTTCGGCTATAGCCTCGCCAAGAACGAGAGCGACGCGGCCGATCTCGTGCAGGAGACCTTCCGGATCTGGGCGGAGAAAGGTGAAAGCCTGCGGGACCCGAGCAAGGCGAAGTCGTGGCTCTTCACCACGCTCTATCGGGAGTTTCTCAGGGGCCGCCGGCGCGAACGTTTTCGAGGCGATCTCGAGCCCGAGCACTTTGAAGCCCAGCTCCCCACTTGGGATCCCGACACCGCCCGGGCAATCGACGCCAAGGAGGTCATGGAAATCATGAATGAGATCGATGAGGTCTACCGCGAGCCCCTCGCCCTCTTCTATATAGAAGACGCCTCCTATAAGGAAATTGCGGAGCAGCTGGATATCCCGATCGGGACGGTGATGTCCCGACTCTCGCGAGGAAAAACGAAGCTTCGCCAACTCTTGGGCAAGCGCATGGAATAAGAACGAAATGAGATCGCTCCGAGCTTAGGTAACATGAATCGATCATTGGACAGAGAGACGCTACTTGAATGGGTACGGGCCTATCAGGCTGACCCTACCCTCGTTGAGGATGAGCACATTCAGGCACAGATCGACGCCGCTCTGCTTGATCCGAAAATGCAGGCTCTCATGAGTGAATCCGGCACCTTCGATGAAATTATTCGCGAGAAAATTGCCCAAAGCCCGGTCCCTTCAGGTCTCCTCACCCGCATCCTCGTCTCCCATGAGCCTGCCGGCGGCTTGAGCCAACCGAGGTCGGCCTCGACAGTTTCAACCCAAGGGCGATGGCTACACTGGACAGCGTTTGGGGCCGCCGCTGCCGCGATTCTCGCCCTCACCCTGACCTTCACTTTTTCTCCACCAAAACAGTCTTTTCCCCAGGTCGCCCGAGCCCAAACCACCTTCGAAACCTTTCAGAGCGCCTCTTTCCTCGAATCCCTTGTTCAAGCTCTCGGCACCGGAACCCTTAACCCGGTTGAAGCGCAAAATATCCGACAATTTTCTGACGCACAGGCTTTCCTCACCGCACATGGACGCCTCCCCCCAAAATCGCCTCCCAAGGGCCTTTCCTCCGACGAAACCTTCTCCTGCCGCCTGATCGAAACCCAGGGGATGAAGCTGAATATGATCTGCTTCGATACCGAGGATGGCGTCGTGCACCTCTTTACCTTTGCCGCCCGTGATCTGCCTGAACAAGAGTTGATGGCCCGCCCCGGGAGCGGACCCGTCCTGCGGTCTGTAGGCGATCATTCTGTCGCATCCTGGGTGGAAGGCGACGATGTTCACATGCTCGTTAGCCGGATGGGCCTGAGCAAGCTCGCCACCCGCCTCTGATCGCTCTCCAGAACAAAAAGACAAAAACTTATGATAAAAAGCCTGTTGATTCCCGCCAGTCTTCTCTTGGCGCTCGCCAGCACGACCCTTCAAGCTGAGCGCGTCACCTATACCATTGATCCCGTTCATTCCGGCGTCGATTTCCGCATTCGGCACATCGTCAACCAGGTGCCAGGAGCCTTCACCGCCTTCAAGGGCGAGATTCACTTCAACCGGGAAGATCCATCGGACAGCAAGGCGGTTGCCACCATTCAGATGGCCTCTGTCGACACCCGGAATGAGAGACGGGACAACCACCTCCGCACCGGCGACTTCTTCGATGTCGAAAACCACCCTGAAATGACGTTTGTGAGCACCTCCTGGGAATCCGCCGGAGAGGACACTTACAAGGTCACCGGAGACCTCACCTTCCACGGCCAGACCCATCCTGTTACCCTCGACGTCACCCTGCTCGGTGAAGTTGAAGGCGACGACAAGATTCGGACAGGCTGGAAAGGCACGACGACCCTCAAGCGTGCGCGCTGGGGCGTCGATGGCTTCTCGGCCATCCTCGGGGACGAGGTGGCTATTGAGCTCAACATTCAGGCCTACCGTCCATCAAACAAAGAGGGCTGATCCGCAGGCCTTAAGTTCTTTATCGTGCATCCCGAGAGGATGCCTCACGCAGCCGGTTATGTCTCCACGCAACCGGCTGTTCAGCATATGAGACTTCGAAAGTCGTCGATATTTCCTGCGAACCCATTCTCAACGCCCTTGGTGATCACCGCAACGGCATCGTGAGAATGCAGCGACTCCAGATGAGCACAGGCAACCTGAAAGTCCACGAGGCTCGGATTCGCATCGAGCGCCTCATAAAGCAGGCGCACGGCATCCTCCACAAACTTGACCTGAACCCCATTGAGTTCTGCAAACGCCTGCTCATCCTCACGCCGCACCATGACCTGGGTCTCCGTTAAAAGAGCCGTCTCACAGTGGCGCTGAAGGTCCTCAAGCGTGACGACCTCACCCGCACGCACCTCGACGCTCACCCGGGCCTTGCTCCGCTGGCTGTGGGCAATTGCGTAGACATTGCGTTTGGTGCGGGCGTGATCGGCGAGCTCGGCTGAACACGGGCAGGCCGAGCTGTAGACGAAATCAAAGTGGATGCGCTTTGTGAACCGACCGTGGTCGTCGAGGATACCTTCATAGGCGCTCTCGTAGTACTGCCACCCCTCCAGACCACTGCGCAAGCTGGGCTTCATCATCGGGTAGGAAAAGCGCAGCATCAACCGGGCGCGGCTGCTGTTGATACGGGACTTGTAAGCCTCCAAAATCTCCTCGAGCAGTTCCGGTGTAAAAACGCGTTCGTCGAACTCGTAGAACACGCGCATGATGCGCGACATATTGATCCCTTTTCGGTTGGCCTCAAGCGGGACGGATCCCGTTACTGAAGTCTCCAGCACCATAGGCTCACCGGTGGCGCGCCTGTACTTCAGGGGAAGGCGGAAATTCGAAATGCCGACCTGTACGATGGGGACATTGGCTCCAAGGATACCTGAGGCACCCGCATTCTGGGGGTCCGGCAATTGCGTTCTGGATTCTGATGGCACGAATATTGATCTCAAGAGTGGAGGGTTGGCGTGGCATACTGAGGTCCACCCCCTTCGAAGCAAGAACTAGTCGAAAGAAGAGACACCGAGGGGTGTCCGCGTGCAGACGGCGAGATTCTCCTTTCAAACCGGGACATATGGGGCACAATATCGCACAGTTATGGCTGCTCAGATCACCGAAAAACCCCGGCGCGCGCCGATCCGTCAATTTTCCGTTTTTGCGGACAACAAAGTCGGGCGGTTGAATGAACTGATTCAGCACCTCGCCAAGAACGACATTCATATCGTGGCCTTCAGTCAGCTGGATACCACTGAGTGCACGATCATGCGCTTCATTGTCGACTACCATGAGCAAGCCCGCGAACTCTTGAATGATCGGGGCTATTCCTTTTCAGAAGTAGAGCTGATCGCGGTGGAGATCGATAGCGAGGCGGGTTTCAAGCACGTCACGGCTGCCCTCGTCGAAGTGGAGATCAACATCCACTACATCTACCCCTTTATCATGCGCCCCAACGGCAAAAGCGCGCTGGCTATCAGTTTGGAAGACAACGAAATGGCTGCAGACATCCTTGCCTGCAAGGGCCTCAAGGTCCTCGATCAGGACGATATTGCCCGTTAGCCATCCCGGTGGTTCAAGTCGGTCGTGTCGACCGCCACAGGATCCACCCCGCGATTGCGAGCATCAGCAGATTCGGGAAGATGGCGGCGACGGCTGGTGAGAGCAGGTCTGCACTGGCGAACCTCGAAACATTCAGGGCCAGGTAGTAGGCCACAAAAAAACCGAGGGATTTGGAGACCCCTACCATCGGGTTGGTTCGCACCCCCGAGACCGAGAATGGGATTGCGAGAGCCAGGATAATCACGATCCCGAAGGGACCAAAAAGGATTTCGTAATACTGCCGGGAATAGTCATTCACCCGAGGATCCTCATCCGGAGACAACGTGGAAATAATCGACTGCAATTCCAGAAATGACAGGTCTCGCGGGCGCTTTTCCAGGAACTTCATCAATTCCGGATCTTCCTGGTAATCGGTGAGCTCACGCGTTTCAAAGCTGATACTCCGGATCGCATCGCCCGTCTCCCCGGAAAACAGTGTCTCACGGCCATTCCGAAGCACCCAGTGCCCTGCAAGATCATCGTACCAGCCTTCATTTGCTGCCAAGCGGCGGCGCTCATGAGCCCCTGAAGCATCCACTTCGGAGATCGTGAGCCCGAAGGCCCGGTAATTCCGCTCATTGAAGCGATTGACAAACCAAAGCCTCTGCTCGGCGTGATTGTAGAAAGTGAGGTTATAGATCAACCCAACTTCGTCCTCTGTCTCCGCGGTCTGCAGCTCATGCGCGAACTCGAGGTTCTCCCGAAGGGTGCGTGAGGTCTCCACCGCGCGGGGGATCAAGTCCGCGTTCAGGTAGAAGAGGAGAAGAGCAATCCCGATGCCAGCGGCCCACAGGGAACGGGTGATACGAAAAAGCCCCATCCCGGCCGCGCGCATCGCCGTAATCTCGCGGTAGCGGTGCAGTTGGCCCAGGGCGAACAAGAGCGACACCATCAGGCTGAGCGGAAGAACGTGAGGCAATAGGCCGGGGAGCGTGGTGCCATAATAACGGATCACCTCCTTTGCCCCGGCTCCGGCCTCGAGCAAGTCCGGCAGATGCCCTTGCACGTCATCCAGAATCAGCAACCCGAGAACAGCCAAGAGAGTGAGGCCAAAGATCTTGACCCATTCTCGGAAAACATAGCGGTCGATGCAGTTCATTCAGGAAAGCGCAGATTCAGAAATCGCAGGACAAGATGGTAGGCTCCGGGAGGTCTTGGCAAGCGCGCGCCGTGCGGCTACACCAACCTGCAAATGCCAAACGGCGACGCCGCATCGCGGGGCCGCCGTTTTAAGCATATTTGGCAGACGTGTTTCAGATCCCGCACCCTAACGAAAAACAACCTGCCACTGGTTGTCCCGCGCCGCCCGGGCGGCCTTCAGCGCTCCGATCCCGACAAACCGTTTGAATTCGCGGCCGACCGTCCGGACCCGCGGGTTCTCATAGCCATCGGCCTCCAGCCGTTGCTGCAGAACCGTATCGATTCCCCGGATCTGACTGCCACCGCCCGTGACAAGGATGTTCTGAAGAAGCTCCCGGACGGAATCCGAGGAAGCGCGCTCGATCAGCACGATTAAAGCCTCGTAAATACGATCCACCAGCTCGTTGCAGGCATCACCCAGGATGTCGGCAACCTCGATCGTCCGGCCTTTGCCCCCGATAATAACCCGCACATCAATCGGGCGACGGCTGGGGCCACAGTAAGCGTGTTCCTCTTTCATCTCCCGAATCTGGATATCTGAAAGCTTCAGGTCGGGGTAAACCTTTGCCAACCCGGCCGCAATCCGGGCGTCGATGGAGTCGCCCGCAAACGAAAAGCTGATCTGGTCCTCCGGCCCCGGAAAGTAACCCTGCACCAGACAAAGGTCCGTCGTCCCCGCGCCAATATCGACGAAGAGCGAATTCATCACCGGATCGACATAGTTCTTCTGGCCGAGGCGCCCATCCTCACGAAATCCGAGAGCGGCCAGAAAGGGCTCGGGAATCAGCAACACTCGATCAAAGATCCCTGTCACGGCCTTCCTCACATTCTCGCGGGCCCCCTCATCTGCATTTGCCGGGACGCCGATGACGGCCCGGATCTCCACCTGGTCGTCCTGGACCACCAGGTTCCTGATGTGGGTGATGAAATCGCGCATGGCTTGCGTCTCCGCCACAAGCCCGTCATGCACCGGCCATACCAAGCGCAAATGCAGCTTGTTCTTCAAGGCGTCGTCTCCGAAAAGAACATCGGATCCGCTGGGAAGAATACCACTGACAATGCCTTCCTTCACATAACCCACCACCGTCGGCACGACCTTGCTGACATCGTAGTCCGTCGAGTCCTTCGGGCCGGACAAGACGCAGGAGCTGTTCGTTCCGAGGTCAAACCCTACGAGAAGACTCCTTCCTGATTTTTGAAAGGGTGCCGGGGTGGAAGCGACCCCACTGGGCATCGGCCGGGAGACCGTCGCGGCCATCGCCGTCGAGGATTCATCTACTGAGGTTTCATCTTTCATAGTAATTTCTTGCATGGATTGGTGTGTATTGATGGCTGAAAAGAGTTCGCCTGGGCGGTGGCCATGGGACCACGCACACGGGCAGTTCTTAAATTTCCTCATCGCGGCCGTGAGAGCATATCGTCGATCATGGAAGCAATATCCAAGTCGCCGGGTTCACGGCGCCGACCTGTCCCGGTAACTGCGCCGGCAGGCGACCTGGCATTCGGTGCACGCTCTCGGCTCGCCGTGGTTGCTTCGGGCCCCACTCCTCCCACCGACTGTGGGTGCGATCCGGAGGCGGGATGATGCCTTCCCACCTGCCTCCTGGCCTCCAGGAAAAGGGCCGAAAGCCGGCGTTCGTCAAAGACTTCTCCAGGAAGCCCCTGGTCACTCAGCCCCTGCGTTACTTCCTCCAGCGCACTCACCAAAAGAGCGTCAGCGGTGGCTTCCTCCCCGCCTTCTTCAGCGGCAATCACTTCAACCATGGCTTCTGTCAATCGATGCAGTAGCCGACTTTTGAGTCGCGCCACTCGCACGAGGGTTGCCGTATTCGAATTCGCAGACGTCATACTCGTGAATCGACTTGGACCCCATTCCGGGGAATGCGGCCTCCACCGATTTTCCGCTCCTTTAACCCCTCGACTGCACAACAGAACCAGCGGGGCGGAAACCAAAAAAGGCCCTTATGGGCCTATTTATAGCGCTCGGTAAGGGGGTAGCCCTCACCCTTTTCTTCATTACCGTAAGGCAGCGGCAGCCGATCAAGCGTCCTGCTTACCGGTCCGCAACGATTTCCACCGCGCCAAGCGCTCGGCAACGTGGGATTCTGCTCCCGAACGTTTCGGAGAATAGAACTCCTGCGGCTCCAGCATGTAGGCCTGCTTGCTCACCCCTTCGGGAAACTCATGGCTGTACTCATAGTTGGCTCCGTGTCCCATGCTCTTGTTAAACGTGGTATGGGCATCCCGCAGCCAAAGCGGAACCGGCTGGACTCCATTCTTCTTGATGTGACTTGTCACCGCTCCCAACGCCATCGTGGTGGAGTTGCTCTTTGGAGCCGTCGCAAGAAAAACGGCTCCATGGGCCAGATTGAGACGACACTCAGGAAGCCCGATCGACTCGCATGCTTGAAAAACGGCTGTCGCCAACGGCAAGGCACGCGGATCCGCCATTCCAATATCCTCGGAAGCAAAGATGACCATCCGCCGCGCGATGAACCTGGGGTCCTCCCCACCCTCAAGCATCTTAACCATCCAATAGAGGGCGGCATCGGGATCCCCTCCCCGCATGCTCTTGATGAAGGCCGAAGCCGTGTCGTAATGCTCATCTTCGTTCGCGTCATAGCGAATCCTTCGCTCACGGGCAAAAGCTTCCAGGGCATCGATCCCCAGCGTCGCCCCCAAGGGTTCACTTAAGGCAATGGTTTCGAGAGCATTCAGGGCCCGGCGCAAGTCTCCGTCGCAAATCCGCGAAAGCCCCTCGAGAAATTCCTGGGAGACCTGGAGCTTCCTTGCCCCGAGCCCACGCTCCACATTCTCGAGGGCAGCTTCAAGGATGCCCGAGATCGCCTCTGGAGGCACTGGTTCAAGCCGGAAGAGATGACTCCGGCTCAGCAAGGGAGCGATAACATAAAACCCCGGGTTGTGCGTCGTCGCCCCAATCAACCGAATATTGCCCGCTTCGACATCCGGCAACAAGAGGTCCTGCTGCGATCGATTGAAGCGGTGAATCTCATCGATAAAGATAATGCTTCGCTCCTCCGGCCGACTGCGCGCCCATCGCAGATGCTCGCGCAATTCCGCGACGTTCGAGAGCACGGCATTGATGCGGACAAATCGGCTTCCCGTTTCATGGGCAATCACCTCCGCCAGGGTCGTCTTTCCACAGCCCGGCGGGCCATACAACAAGAGGCTTCCAATCGAATCCGTCCGGATCAATCGAGGAAGCAGACAGCCCTCGCCCAGGAGATGGTCCTGCCCGACGACCTCTTCGAGGGCCTGTGGACGCATGCGCTCAGCCAACGGCCGGTGCGTCTGCCGACCAGCCAGAAGCCGGGTCGCATCCTTCTTCGAAGCCGGGTCCGCCGTGCCAAACAACTCTTCCTGAGAGTCCATTTCCATAATGCTGTCGCTATCCTCCCTCACCCCGCTCGGGTTGGCAATCTTCCCGGTGTCTCCTCTTCAGGATACCGCACACCGCGCAGGCTCCGCCCCTCTCCTGGACAGGTTCGGCTATTCCTCCCCCGCAAGATCGATCACGGGCTCAAGGTCCAGCGGCTTGATATGCACGAGGATGCGGTTCTCCGGATGCAGGTATTCGACCGCCAAGTCCTCAATCTCGGACCGCGTGATCGAAGGAAAGTCATCAAAGAGACTGCGCGCCCAATCCAATTGATCCGGGTTTTCATGAGCCCCCAGCAAGACACTTCCCAGCCAGTACCCATTGGACCGATACTGCAGTTCCAAGGCCCTCAAATTCGGATTCAACACACGATCAAACTCATCCTCATCAATTCCTTCCTCCAGAATCGAAGCGGCAATTTTGTCCAGAATTTCTCCAATATGTTCGGTCTTCGAGGGCTCGATTCCGACCACCGCCACAAGATGGCCCATGCCTTCGAAGACCCGGCTCGCATCATGGTAGGCATAGGGTGAGTAAGCTTCGCCCAGTGCCACCCGAATCTCCTGCCGCATCCGTTCCCGCATCACCCCGGCAAGGACGCCCAGGCGGCGCGCGCGCCGGATATCCCTGGAATCATCCGTCAGCCAGTAAGCCGTCGTCCTCGCCTGTGGAATCGATGAGCGATAGGAGAAGGTTTCCACCACTCCGCCCGGTTGAAGGTCGACCCGGCGCGCATCCTCCAGCAAAGGCTTCGCCCTCTCCCGCTCCGGGAGCGCCCCAAACGTCGCATGGACCGCCTGAAGCAATGCTTCCGGGTCAAAGTCGCCGACAACGGCAAGCTCGAGCGTCCCGCGTGCGAGGTCATGGCTCATCCATTCGCGCACAGACTCGGTCGTGTGAGACTCAAGAACAGCCCGTTCCGGCAAGCCAAAACGAGGATCGCCAGCGACCAGGTAGCGGGCGACCCGCGAAGCGACCACACCATCGATGGTGTGGTTGACCTGCTGGTACATCTGCGGGATTGACCGCCGGAAGCGTCTTTCCGCCTCTGGACGAAAGCCAGGAGCCAGGATGTAGGCAGCCATCAGCTTCAACTGATCCTCCAAATCTTCCGGCGTTGTTGATCCCGAGAGGACAAAGGCATCGTCATCAACCCGAAATCCGGCCCCAACCATTTTCCCGGCGAAGAGGACTTTCAGATCATCCGCACTGTGCGCCTCCAAAGCTCCGGCGGTGAAGATGCCTGAGGCAAATGTATCCAGACCCGCCGCCTCGGGGGTCAGGCCCAGCCGCCCGGTGCCAAAGCGAACCCCGATGCTGATCTGGTTTCGCTCGAAATCCGTTTGTTTGAAATTGAGGACGACATTGTTCCCAAAGACCACCTGGGTCGCATCAAGCCCCTCAAGGACTTCGCGGTGCACGATTCCCGAAGGCTCACCGACCTCGGCGTAGGCAAAATCCCCGGCAAGGCTGTCCTCCGGGGGATCAAGCTCTCCTTCACTGCCTGCACGAAAGGCATTGCGCACCGCTTTGTAGGCGTCCTCCACCGCGACTTCAGATTCCAGACGAACGAGCGCATCCGCGTCCTCCCAAAGAGCCGAAAAAGCGGCATGGCAGTCCTCGACCGTCACCCCTTCAAGAACAACTCGTGCCAAGGCCAATTCCTGCTCCGGGCTCTGAAGAACCCGGTCCAGGCTGGTGTTCCGGACCAAGGCGTCTGCGATTTGGCGTGATTCGCGGGATTCAACCTCCGCCGCCGCTCGTTCATAGCTGTTGAGCAAGTTGGCCCGCGCCACCGCGAGCTCGCTCTCAAGGAAGCCATACTCCAAGACGCGACGTTTCTCCACCCTCACACGCTCCACCGCCGCCTCCCAGGCCTCCGGCCGTGTGACGGCCTGTAATCCGACGAATTCCGTGAAATTGAGAAACGGGTATACGTAGGCCTCAGCCGATATAAAGGGTGCCTCTTCAGCACGAGCGATGATCTCAAACCTCCGGTTCAACATCGACATTGCCAGACGGCGCACAAGGTCCCGCGCACGCGTTTCCCTCGTATCTCCCCCGCCCGCCCGGCGCACCGAAAAGATATTGGCTTCCGTGGCCGTCAACTGGGGATCATGATAGAAAGAGTAGGCTTCCCCCCGCGACAAAATGCTTCCGTAATCGGGATCCTGGAGTGGGTTCTCGCTCTTCTCCAAATCCTCGAAGAACAATTCAACCAACGAGGCTGCGCGATCCGGATCCATATCCCCCACGACCACGACCATCATCCGGTCGGCTGTATACCAACGCTCATAGAAGTCGCGTAGATCCTGGTAAGTCGCTGTTTTGAGCGTGTCATCCACCCCGATCGGCAAACGATCGGGAATCAGCGAATATGGCATCGAGAAGTGAAGGTTGTCCTGTAGAGCGCGGTACCTGGCCGAGTCCCGATCCCGCTTTTCAGCGAGGATCACCCCGCGCTCCGAGTTTACCTCCTCTTCGAGAATCAGCATTCCATCGGCATAATCACGCAACGCCTGAAAGGCTGGATGAAGCAGCTCATCCCCGACCGACGGGACATCGAACTTGTAAACCGTCTCATGGAAACTGGTGTGCGCGTTCGTATCCGGCCCAAACGCCATCCCCAGTCGCTGCCCCAATTCAATCATCTCCCCCGGAGAGAAATTCCGGGTCCCCTTGAAACCAATGTGTTCGAGGTAGTGCGCCAGCCCCCGCTGGGAATCCTCCTCCATCAGACTGCCCGCCTGAACCAACAGACGAAGCGAAACCCGGCCCGGTGGCTCCTGATTCTGCCGGATGGCGTAGCGAAGCCCGTTTTCCAGCACACCAAAACGAATCGCCGGATCCGGATCCAGGTCGCTCTCAACATGAGGCCATTCCCGGACGCCGGATGCACCGAGCGAAACCGTCACGAACATAAACCAAAGTGTCAGCCCGGACAGCTTGAGGCACCGGGGATTTACTTTGTTGAATCGGGCAAAACCCATCATCTTACTGAATTTCATAGTGATCTGGTTGTATCGCATCGCCCTGCCACCGTTATTGGCCCTCGCCCTGCCTTACTATCTCTTCCGCATGTGGCGGCGAGGGGGCTACCGAAAGGGATTCCTGCATCGCTTGGGATGGTTTCACAAGTTGCGCCGACCGCAACCAGGGGTCAAACGAATTTGGATTCAAGCGGTCAGCGTCGGAGAGCTCCTCGCAGCCGCGCCCCTCTTGCGCAGATTCAGCGAAAAGCCCGGCATCGAACTCGTCATCACAACTACGACAAGCACCGGGTTTGCCTTGGCAAAGGAACGTTATTCAGCGATGGCTGCCTGTATTGGCATCTTTCCGCTCGATCTCCTGCCCTGCAGCGCCACGGCTTGGCACCGGATCTCCCCGGACTTGGTCATTCTCTTTGAAAGTGAACTCTGGCCCGAACACCTGGCCCAGGCCGCCCGCCGAAAAGTGCCCGTCTACCTGGTCAATGCCCGCCTTTCGGAACGATCATTTGCCCGCTACCTTCGGTTCCGCTCCTGGGCGCGGCCTCTTCTCCAGCCGTTGACGGCGGTTCTGGCTTCAAGTCCCTCCGATGAAGAGCGGTTTCGCGCGCTCGGTCTTGACGCGACCGTCTACCGTACTGGAAACCTGAAAATCGATTTCGATCCAGCTCCGGTCCTCACGGATGTTGAGCGTCATGCCTTGCTCGCTGAATGCGGCCTTCTCAATCCACAGCAGCCGGACGGGGTCCCCCCGATTCTACTGGGCGCTTCGACCTGGCCCGGCGAGGAGACGGCCCTCGTCCGCGCATGGCAAGGCCTCCTCGAAGCCCTTCCAGACCTGAAACTGATCCTCGTCCCCCGTCATGCGGAACGGCGACGCGAAGTGGTCGACGCGGTGAGAGCTGCCGGGGCCGAACCCGTTCTGAGAACAGAGGCTCAACCCGCCACCCCCGGAACGCAGGTATACATTGCGGATACAACGGGTGAGCTTCGCCGCTTTTTGCAAGTGGCCACTGTCGTCTTTGTGGGCAAGTCCCTCCCCCCGCATGTCCAGGGCCAAACCCCGATCGAAGCCGCCGGCTATGGGAAGGCCCTCTTCTTCGGGCCCGGGATGCGGGAATTCAAGGACATCGCCGCTTCCCTCGTGCGGGACGGCGCGGCACAGGACGTGCCCACCGCGGACGCACTGCGCGATGCGATTCAACCTGTCCTGCTAGATCCTTCCCGCCGCTCGGATCGCGAAGCAGCCGGGCAACGCTGGTCCAAGGCCAATCGCGGTGCCATCGACCGCACCTGGGCCCACCTTGAATCGGCTCTTCAGGATCTGCCCGATGAGGGCGGCCCCGCGTGTTCAATCAGCTCCTGAAGCAACTGCCGGACCGCCATCAGATCGGGAAGGACGGCAGCCGCAAGGGATTCAATCTCATGCGGGATCGTGGCCATATCGGGAATCAGCAGAGTCGGGATTCCAGCTGAGGTGGCGGAACGAACACCGTTGGGGCTGTCTTCTATGGCCCAGCAACGATCGCTCGGAACCCCCAGTGTGTGTGCTGCCCGCGCAAAGATTTCCGGGTCGGGCTTGCTCGCCGTGACTTCGTCACCGCAGACCATGATCTCGAAGCGCTTTCCCAACCCCACGCTCTCCAGTTTGATATTTGCCAGATTTCGGTAGGTTGACGTCGCGACAGCCGACGGGATGCCCTGCTGCTCAAGCAGATCCAGAAGCTCAAGCAGCCCCGACTTCCGTGGAATCGGGGCCGCATGCAACAAATCAAAGTAGCGTTGATTGGCCTCTCGAATGAAGGCGTCGACATCACACTCCGGCACCATCACGGCGGCGAGACGATCGCGAGCACCGGCCTCACTCTGACCAATCATCGTCTGGTAGAACCCCTCGGGCATCTTGTGGCCGGTGCTCTGCTCCGTCGCCAACCACGCGCGCAGCGAGACGCGTTCGGTATCGAGCATCGTTCCGTCCATGTCAAAAATGACGGCGGCGGGGAGCTTCAGAGTCGGTTTGGAGGGTTGTATCACGGTCGCTTCGTCATTCATGGAACAAGGAATAGTGTTGAGCTGACCCGGATGTCACGCAAACCCTTGCTCCATGGCGAAACTCAACGACCTCCTGCGGTTCATGGATGAACGCACAAACCGCCAAAACATTGCCGATTTCCCAGGTGCGGAAAACGGGCTCCAGATCGAGAACAACGGTACTGTCTCGAAGATCGGGGCAGCGGTGGACGCCAGCGAATCGGCCTTTCGGATGGCGATCGATGCCGGCGTGGACCTTTTGATTGTCCACCACGGAATGTTTTGGAGGGGCCTCCGCCCGGTCACCGGATCCTTTCACCGCAAACTCAAACTCGCGTTGGACAACAACCTAGCTGTTTACAGCAGCCACCTTCCGCTGGATGCCCATACTGAAATCGGCAACAACGCCCGGATTGCTCAGGCGCTCAAGTTTCCCGCGATCGGCGGATTCGTTACCCACGAAGGGATCGACATCGGACTGATCGCCCGTGCCGGTGTCTCCCGGGATGAGCTGCGCCGACGGCTGAAAACCCTCTTTCCAAAAGGAATCATCGCCATCGAGTGCGGAAATTCGGATCTGGAACGGGTGGGCATCCTTTCAGGAAGTGGCCGAAGCGCGCTGCCTCACCTCAAAGAACAAAACTGCGACACCCTCATTACCGGCGAACTCCGTCAGGAGCACTTCACCTTGGCCGAAGAAGAAGGGCTCAATCTCTACATTTGCGGGCACTACGCCACGGAAACCTTCGGGGTTAGCGCACTGGCCGGGGAAGCCGCTGCGAAGTTCGGGCTCGAATCGGCCTTCTTCAATACAGACTGCCCGCTCTAATCAAGGCCCCGCTCACCGGGAGCCTCATTGGGGTTGAGCGAGAAAGCGGAGCGCCGCGGCATACCCTTCAAAACCGAGCCCCGAAATGACCGCGATACAGGCCGCTGCGGTCAGGGAACTGTGGCGAAAAGCCTCCCGAGCGTAAATATTGGAAATATGAACCTCCACGGCACGAAGTCCGCTCCCCGCAATGGCATCGCGCAGCGCAACGCTTGTATGAGTGAGACCACCTGGATTGATGATCATACCGACACACCCCGCATCGGCCAGCTCCCCGATCTTGTCGATCAAGGCACCTTCATGATTCGACTGAAAGAACTGAACGCCGACCGATAGCCCCTCCGCCTCCGACCTCAACTGCGCCTCAAGCTTTCCAAGCGTCAAAGAACCATAGACCTCCGGTTCTCGCTTCCCCAGTCGGTCCAGGTTGGGTCCATTCAGAATCGCAATCGTTCTCTGCATTTCCCCCGAAAATCATCCAATTCTACCCGTGGATCAATCCTAAAGCCCCGCCAGCCCCAAGGCCATGGCATCAGGCAAGCCCCCGCACCACCACCCCATTAGTTAACCAGGTAATTAGTCCTTGCCCCTTGAGACAGCCGGGCTTCCGCGGCTGGGAAACGATGGATTTCCCTTGAATTCATCTGGTGTCGGCGAAAAAGTTTCTTCGACCTCCCTCCAATCACTTCCCCAATGAACGCGTCTTCTGACCGACCCAACTTCATCCTTATCACGACCGATCAGCAGCGGTTTGATACGATCCACGCGGCGGGCAACCCGTCGATCTTCACCCCCCACCTGAACTGGCTGTGCGACACCGGCATCCGTTATTCGCGCGCCTATGTCGATTGTCCGGTCTGCGCGCCCTCACGTGCGACCATTATGACGGGTCGGCACGCCTACAATAATGGCGAGATCGGCAACATGGGCCGTGTCAGCCCAATGGCCCGCTATGCGACGCTCCCCGGCATCCTCACCCGGAATGGTTACCAGACCCATGCCTACGGCAAAATGCACTTTCTCCCCGCCCGTGCTCATTATGGGTTCGAGCACATGGAGATCCTCCCGGATTATTACCGAGCGCAGGCGCGGCGGGCTTTGCATGAGCGGCCGCGCCCACACGGCCTGGGTGAGAATGAAATGGAACCGGCTATCGTCGACATGGACGAACGGGAAACAGTGACAGGTTGGACGGTTGAGCGATCCATTGATTTTCTCGAAACACGGGACACCACCCGACCCTTTTTTCTCTGGACCAGTTTTTCGAAGCCGCACCCGCCTTTTGATTGCCACCGCTCCTACTGGGACCTCTACGACGGGATGGACTTTCCCGATGCTGCGGCGGGCGACTGGTCGGAAGATCCGGACGGGCCCTCTCTCGGCTTTGCCGGCCCGTCCCTCAAACTGAACCGGATGCGTCGTTTCAGCCCTCAGCAACGCAAGCAGATCACCCGCGCCTATTATGCGTGCATCTCCCAGGTGGATTACAGCCTGGGCCGAATGTTTGCCCGCCTGCGCGAAATGGATCTTCTTCGAAACACTTGGATCGTCTTCACTTCCGATCATGGCGAGATGCTCGGAGACCACCATCTCGGGGCAAAGTCCGTCTTTTTCGAAGGGTCCGCTCACGTCCCGCTCATCGTGCGCGAACCCGGTGATTGGGAAACAGGCCCCAATGCAGGCACGGTCGACGACCGCTTGGCGTGCGTCGCCGATCTGCTGCCCACCTTCCTCGGTCGCACCGAAGCCAGATTACCGGAAACCTCAATCGACGGACTTGATTTGCTCGGTTCGGAGAAGCGAAACGAGTTCCAGGGCAGTTGCGAAGGGTTTCACTGTGTGATCAAGGACGCATGGAAATTCCATTACAGCGCCCATGGCGGCATCGAGCTTCTATTCAACCTGAGCGATGACCCCAAGGAGGAGAAGAACCTCGCCCAAGAGGCAAGGTGCTCGAAGGTGCTTGAGGAAATGCGACACCGCCTGATCCAACGACTCGAAACAATCGGCTCCGATGCCGTTCAAGACGGGCACTTGGTTCAGCATCCAATCGATCACGAAGCCCTTCGCAGAATCGCGTGGCCCGGATTTCATTCAACGAAGGACCAAGCCTGCGATATGCTCCATTGATTCGTGGAATCACCCACGCCCATGCGGAGCCATGAGATTGAGCTCCGGTCCAATGGGAACAATTCGGGTCGGATTGATTGCGGTGTGCGTGACGTAGTAATGGCGCTTGATATGATCGAAATCCACCGTCTCCCGGATGCCGGGGTGCTGATATAAATCGCGCAGGAAACCCGAAAGATTCGGGTAGTCCAGAATCCGTTGCAGGTTGCACTTGAAGTGCCCGTGATAGACAGCGTCGAACCGGATCAAAGTGCAAAACAGACGCCAATCTGCCTCGACAAAAGAGTCCCCCAGAAGGTATCGATTCTTCCCCAAACGGGCCTCCATCTGGTCCAGTGCATCGAACAAATCTGTCGCCGCCCTGGAGTAGGCCTCCTGTCGCGTGGCAAACCCGGCCCGGTAGACGCCATTGTTGATGGTCTCATAAATCTGATCGCACAAACGCCCATGCTCCGCCTCAAGATGCTTGGGAAAGAGATTCGGGCCACCACGGCCCAGTTGAGCAAAAACGCCATTGAACATCCGGCAAATGTCATCCTCGGAGTTGTTCACAATACGGGCCGTCTTCCGATCCCAGAGGACCGGAACCGTCACCCTTCCTGAGAAGTCCGGATCCGATGCCTTGTAGGCTTCACTCAAGAATGAGAATCCGTTTACAGGGTCTTTTGAATGACCCGGGCCCTCCCGAAAGGCCCATCCCTTTTCATCGCGGATCGGATCCACCACCGTCACGCCAATGACCGAGTCCAACCCCTTCAGCGACCGAACAATGAGGGTGCGATGAGCCCAGGGACAAGCCAACGAGACGTACAAATGATAACGCCCTGAACCCAATCCGAAAGCGCTCGAATCCTCGTCAGAAACC
The DNA here is from genome assembly GCA_964403935.1 of uncultured Puniceicoccaceae bacterium. Lineage (GTDB taxonomy): Bacteria > Verrucomicrobiota > Verrucomicrobiia > Opitutales > Oceanipulchritudinaceae > SLLG01. The sequence continues at coordinate 22,453 of CAYOIB010000021.1, forward strand.
CAGTTGCGAAAGGCATCCTCCTGGCGCTCAAACTCTCCCGATTCACCTTGTTCATCAGGAAATTCACTTTGGTCCGTGCTCATGACATGAACCCTAAGGCATCCGCACCCCGTGTGCAAGAGGGCAAAGGAATTCGCTGGCGGCGAATTCACCCGAACCAATCAAATTCAACTGTTGAGGTTGCAATCTCGATTTTCTGCTTGTATTGATGTTGGCATGCAAAAAATTACTGGTCTCGCATTATTACTCGTTGGCTTGATTCTCCTCTATTACGGCTTTCAGGAAGGTGAATCCCTCGCCTCCTCCCTGAAAGAAAGCATTACTGGATCTCCGACCGACCGATCCATCGCTCTCATGATTGGAGGCGTGCTCACAGCCTGTATCGGAACCGGTTTGCTCATGATGGGTCGCAGGACGGTTTGAGACTCGAATTCCGCCTCTTGCGCTGAGCAGAAGCGTCTCCATGGTGGTCGCATGCTCACCCGGCTCATCGCCCTAGCCACGCTGCTCCTCGGCACTGTCATCGCGTTCCTCCTCCTTCAAGGAGCGCGAACGATGCAGGATTTGCTGACCGAGAACAGGACCCTGCGGGCCTCTCTCGTCAATCTGCAGCATGAGGATCAAATCGGCCACGCCCGGGTCGTAAGACAGGAGCATCGCGATGGCCGGCTCTACTCAACCATCCGCTTTGTACAGACGGCACGGGAGAACCCAAACCAGCTCGTCACCGAGCGGGACTACGAGATCGAAGGGGACATCGTCCATTTCGATGCTCTCATTGTTCGCTTCGAACCAGACCTGGTGGCCGACGGACGAGCCCGGGCGCTTTACCTGTGGCGGCGCATCTATGGTGAGCACATGCGGCCCTCAGAGGGCTATCCTGTCGAAACGCCGGGCACAGAACCCGCGCGTTACGCCGATCTTTTAAGTCGGCTCGGTCTGCGCGAGCGAACCATCTTTTGGGAAGGCATCTGGGAGCTCGCGAATGACCCGGCGCAATTGGAAGACTATGGCGTGTCGGCAACCTACGGAAATGCCATCTATACCCAGCTACAGCCGGGGTTCGTCTACATCTTCAAGATCACTTCCAGCGGGCAAGTCTATCCCGAGGTCGTCCAGCAGTACCCAATCGGAGACCCGACTCAATCGGAGGCAAAGATCCGGGCTTCAGACCTTTAACCACTCATCGCCGCTTTCACTCTGAAGCCAGGGACCGCAGCGATCGTTATCCTTTTCCATTTCGCCCACCGGCAATGATTCTCTGCTCCAGATCGCGATCCATCTCCTCGTAGTGGGAAAAAACCTCTTCATGCACGCCCTGTCCGCCGGTGAGCGAGCGCAGGGCGGTGGAGTAGCGATAGAGTTCCATTTGGGGAACGTGCGCCCGCACGACCTGGGTGCGGCCTTCTGAATCGACGCCCTGAATGCGCCCTCTCCGACTCGAAATATCGCCCATCACATCCCCCATGAACTGTTCGGGGATGCGTACAATGATGGCGAAAATCGGTTCAAGCAGACAGGGCTTTGCACGGGAGAAAGCCTCGCGAAAAGCGGCTTTGCCAGCGATCTGGAAAGCCACATCCTTGGAGTCGACGGGATGCATTTTTCCATCGTAAAAATCAACCTTCAGGTCCACCACCCGATAGCCCGCCAGAACACCTTCAACACAGGCCGACTGCACCCCCTTCTCCACGGACGGCACAAAGACCCGGTCCACATTTTGCCCCACCAGCGAATGAGTGAAGACCACGCCGCTGTCGGGTGGTAACGGCTCCAGACGCATCCAAACCTCAGCAAACTGTCCCGATCCGCCGGACTGCTTCCGGTGCCGATATTTTGCATCGGATCGAATCTTGATGGTCTCCCGGAATGGAACCCTCGGCTCCGCCAGATCCACCTCGACATTGAACCGTCGCTTTAGCCGCTCGAGGATAATCGCGAGGTGCAACTCGCCCTGTCCGGAGAGCACCGTCTCGTGAATCTCCGGATCGTTGCGGTAAAGGAAGGTGGGATCCTCCTCGTGCAGCGTCGAAAGGCCGCCTGAAAGTCTATCCTCATCCCCTTTCTGTCTGAGTCGAAGGGCACCATGGATGTTTGGCGTTGGGTATTTGACTGCGGGCAAGGTAATATGGCGGCGCGTGCTGCTCAGCGTATTCCCGGTATGGGTGTCCCGCAACTTCACCGCTGCGCCGATGTCTCCCGGTCCGATCTGTTCCGCTGTCACCCGATCATGCCCATTCACGAAAAAGAGCTGCCCGAGGCGCTCCGTCAGCCGCCGGTCGGAATTGTACAGGTCCAGCCCCGGCTGAACACTGCCGGAATACATCCGAAAGAAAGAGAGCTCCCCCACATGCGGCTCACTGATTGTCTTGAAGACGTAGCAGGCTGGATCAGGATCCGTTAATGCGATCTCGGTTTCAATACCTTCTTCATTCAGAGCGGGAACATTTTTCCGGTCGACAGGGGACGACCCATACTTCGCGACAAAATCCACCAACCGCGCCACGCCGACATTGGTGGCGGCCGAAGTGACGAAGAGCGGGATAAACGACTGATTCTGAACGGCGGCGTGGATGCCGGTGCGCATGACATCCTCGCTGAGCGTTCCTTCTTCAAAGAACCGCTCCAAAAGCGAGTCGTCCGATTCGGCCACATATTCGATCAGTTCCCGATGCAGGCGGTGCATCCGCTCGGTCCAGGCATCCCCCACCGGCTGCCCCTTATAGCGACCACTCGCATCGTTGGCATAAACGTATTCTTCGTTTCGTAAAACGTCCAGAACACGGCTGAAACCCGGTCCGGGATTCACGGGTAGAGTCATGGGGAAGACCGTTTGCCCGAAGCGTTCTCTCAAGCCCTCCAGAACGAGCTCAAAATCCACATTCTCCTTATCTGCGCCATTCACCACCAGAATCCTGGGGAGGCCATAGCGCCCGGCGAATTCCCACACCTTGGAGGTCCCCATCTCCGGACCGGCCAGAGCGTTTACGACCACCATGGCAAAGTCGCCCACCCTGAGCGCTCCCAGCGCCTCGCTGATGAAATCGTGGTAACCTGGCGTATCGAGAATGTTCAGCTTCTTTTCCATCCACTCTGCTGTAAGGATTGATGCATGGACGGAGATTTTTCTCTGCTTTTCACTGACGTGATAGTCGGAGACCGTCGAGCCAGCCTCGATGTTGCCCAACCGGTTGATTTTGCCGGTACACCGGAGCATGCATTCAGACAACATCGTCTTTCCCGACGCTTGGTGACCCACAATAGCAAAGTTTCGGATATCCTGCGGAGCGAGTGATTTCATGAGGACGATTTCCTTCTTTGAGGTAATATGTGCTGGGTTACCGGCAGATAGGATATACCCACCGGGCGTCTTCGGTTATGGGAATCCCCACCACCAAAGTCAACCGGTTCCGGAAGTCGCCGCGTCATTCCGAATCACACCACACCAAAGGAACAGGCCCCCGCGCGCCTCGGGTTTCACTCAATGCCAAATCGCTTTTTGGCTGCCTTTGCCGAATTCATCATCTCCATTTCCTCGAAAAAGGAGATAACACTTTCAGGCTCTGCCCGCACGTCGCCGTCAATCGGCACATCAAGCGAGCCGTCGAGGCGAGTCATCTCCAGATTTCGCTCCAGGGCCGGGCGGCCCGCGTGCACCAGCGCTTGAAAGCGTTTGGGGGTAAGCTCACCACAGTGTGCCATGATCACTTCCAGAGTACCGTATTGGTTCAGCCATTTGACAGCCGTCTTCGGCCCCACCCCCGGAAGCCCCGGGATGTTGTCGGAAGCGTCCCCAATGAGCGCAAGATAGTCTGGAATCTGTGCGGGCGAAACACCGAATTTCTGGTGGACAGCCGTGACATCCAGTTCCCTCCAGCCCAGCTTGGGATTGGCCGTCGGCGGCGGGAGCCACTGCGTGATCCCAGGGCGAACCAACTGGGCCAGATCCTTGTCCGCACTGACGATCATGACAGTATCACCGGCTGCGGCATGCCGCAGCGCCGCTGAAGCAATCAGGTCATCCGCTTCCACGCCATCCAGCTCGATCCCGTGGTAGCCCATGGCCCGGGTCCACCGCTTGATCAAGGGGATCTGTTGTTGCAAGGGCAGTGGCGTCTCCTTGCGGTTCGCTTTATAATCCGCGTGGAGGGCCGTTTGGCGAGCGGCCCCGCCCAGATCAAAAAACACCACGAGACAATCTGGCTTGAGGTGATCGTCGATCCACCAGAGCGAACGAACCCAGCCGTGGAGCGCCCCGGTCGGGAAACCGTCTGATCGGCTCAACTCGGGCATCCCATAGAACGCCCGAAAGGCCAGATTGTATCCATCGATCAATGCCATCTTCATAACTGAGGTCTTAGCACGCACTCCAGACAGCCGTCGAGCACCGCGTCATCCGGTTCACGCAATCTCAAGGCGTAACTGATTTTCTTCGATGCAGGATTCGCTCGCAACACCAACCTGCCTATACTACAGCGTGACATGATGATAGAGGGCATTCACCATATTACTTTACTCGGAGACCACGCTTCCGAAGCACATCGTTTTTTCCACGATACCCTCGGGCTGCGACTGGTGAAGCAGACCGTCAATCATGATGACCCAACGACTCATCACCTCTACTTTGGAAATGATACCGGCACCCCGGGAACACTCGTCACTGTATTCCCCTACCCCGGTCTGCCACGAGCGGTTCACGGGGCCGGGGCCTTTGGTCGCACCGTCCTCGCGGTCCCCGAAGGAAGTCTCGATTTCTGGGCCGAACGCCTGAAGCAGGGAGGGATCGAAGAGATCCAGAGCGTGGATCGAGCGGGCGAACGCGCCCTCTTCTTCAGGGACCCTTCCGGAAGCCGCTGGGAGCTATCCACCGGTGCCAGCCCAGCCTTTGAAGCCCCCGAGCAAAACCACGCCGTGCCCGCTGAATATGCCATCCGTGGCATTCCCGGCGTCGTTGCTCGCGTTCCCGATCCCGATCAAACCGGCGCTTTCCTTCGCAAGATGCTGGGGTTCACCCTCACGGGCTCACCCAGAACCGGACACCACCGCTGGGCCTTCGGTTCAAAAGGACGCGCCTCATGGATCGACCTCGCTACCCCGGAGGCGGATCGGCGGGCTCGTGTGGGCTCTGGATCGACGCACCATCTTGCCTTCCGCGTCCCCAATGAAGAGGTTCAGGATACTTTTGCGGAGCAGCTTCGCCAGGCGGGGCATCAAGTGAACGGACCCGTTGACCGAACCTATTTTCGTTCGATCTATTTTCCTGTGCCCGGCGGGCTTCTCTTCGAGATTGCAACAGACTGTCCGGGCTTTCTTGTCGATGAGAAGCCCGATCACCTCGGAAAGACCCTGCAGCTTCCCGGGCACCTCAAGGACCAGCGGGCGAGCATCGAATCCAACCTTCCACCTCTGGAGTTCTGAGTGAGGCACTCAGGCTGGCCGCGGCTTGGTCAATCCGGCGCGGATCACCCGTCGCCGTCCTTCATCTTTGCTCTCGTGTGCCCGGTTCCAAGCATAGAACGCTGCAGCCATGTAAACGAGGGAAACCCCCATGTTCGCCACTTTCATGAGCAACCCGCCGAGGACCTGGTCCTGCAAAGGATCGAATCCCGGGATCACCCGCGGAGCGAATTCATAGGTTTGATACAATACCTCCGGCGAGAACGCCAGGATCCCGAACAGCGGGATTTGCGCAACCATCAAAACGAAGAGATACAGAATACGCACCCCCGGATTGGACCGAGGCAAGATCCGCGATGGACTCAGCAACGGCCAGAACATCATGACAGATGTTCCGAACATTGTGAGGTGCTCAATAACGTGAATCGTCTTATTATGAAGGGCGGCTTCGTAGAGAACAGGGAAGTGCCAACCACAGAAAATGACGGTGAAAGCCACACCGGCGACGAGAGGATGCAACAAAAAACCGATACAGGCCGTCACCCAACGGGGGCTGGATTCAAGCAGGCTGTCCACCAACCAACCCGGCAGCCCCCGAATGAACAGCGGGGCACAGGTGTACATCAGGAGATTGTGCTGAAACATGTGTGCGCTGAAGAGATAATTCTCGCCAATCGCATCGATGGGCGAACCGACCGCGATATAAAAGATGAAAACCCCCGCGCCAAAGTAAGACGCTTCCCGCACCGGAAAAAGTGCGTGGGGAGCCAGACGATCCCGCAGTGGGCCCACGAGCATGGCATACAACCAGACAGCAGCGAGAATACCGCCGATAAGAAGCGGCTCCGTGTGCCAATGCCAGATGCTGATCATGTTAATGAGCGAACCGTCAGGACGCGTCGCTGAGTCCCCTTTTCATACTGGAGGCTCAGCGCGCTTTTCACCCCACCAGGAAAGGTAGAAGCATCAACATCTGGGGAGGTCCCTCCGGGTCCCTGCTGAATAAGAGAATAAGCGCGATCACAGTACCGGTGGCCATGAGCAATCCGATCATAAACAGGATCGTACACAGCATGCGGTCCCAACGGAGATGCATGAACCACCAGATCACGCCGAGGAACTTTCCAGTGGAAAGCACCGCGAGGGTCGAGAAGATCACCCACTTGTTGATTGGGATGTAGATGATCACGAGCTCAATAGCGGTCACCGCAATCAGAGCGATCGACAGGTTAAAGAACGTGAAATACCTTTTGTTCTCCTCGATGAGAACAGCGTCGTGGTGAGACGTGGAAGATGCGGGTGAAGCCATGGCGTGAAGCAGAACGTATTATAGATTCAGGATCGGAAGGTACTCCACCAGATAGACTCCGGTGAAAATCACGATCCAGACAATATCAACAAAGTGCCAGTAGAGGCCTGCGACCTCGATATCGATCGCATTCGCATGGCTGTACCTTTTGGAAAAGGAATAGAAGAACCACCCTGCGAGCCAGGCCACGCCCAAAGCCACGTGAACACCATGGGTTCCGGTCAATACATAGAAGGTTGATCCAAAGATGCTGCTACTCAGCGTGAGCCCCGCATGATGAACGAAATGGTTGAATTCGTACACCTGCCCCCCGAGAAAAATCAGACCGAAGAAGATCGTCCCGAGCAGGCACAAGCGCAAACTCTTCAGGTTGCCCTTGTGAGCGGCGGAGACTGCCAAGGCCATGAGAAATGAACTCATGAGCAGGACGAATGAACTGAAACCGGTCAGCTCGATGTCGAAGATCTCTCTAGGATCGACCACCGTGGGATAAACCTTCCGGTAAATCAGGTGTGTCGAAATCAGCGTTCCAAAGAACATGCAATCGGAGGCCAAAAAGGCCCACATCGCGATCTTCTTGTTCTCGATGCCCGTAGAGGTCTTCTTCAAGGCCTCCACTGCGGCGTGAGGGTCGTCATTGGTAGCGGCGTGTGAACTCATGAGCGCGCAAAAAGTGGGTGAAGATAGGGAGGGTTCATCATGACGGCAGGATCAGTGGTGACCATCGTTCGCCTCCGGCGGCTGAGCACCCGCATACTCGGCTGGATCTGGATGGAGGTGGAAGCCACCGGGACCTTCCAGTGCCCAGCCGACAATGCTCCCAAAGGTCAGGAGCAACCCGCCAATAACCATCTCCATCCGGAAGACAGCCTCCTCTGTGAAGGGCACAGGCTGGTCTTTGAAGACAATGCCAAGTCCCGCAATGAAAAGCCCTGTTGCCAGAATCAGCGGCCACCAGGATTGATCCGGCATATGAATGCCATGGGCTCCAGGGGCGATCTTCTCCATGCGGCGCGACTCCGGCCCATGCTTGTTCTCCCACACCTGATCCCGCGCATGCACCACCGGGGTGTAGGCGAAGTTATACTCCTTAGGCGGGCTATCGGTGAGCCACTCAAGCGTGCGCGCATCCCATGGATCATGCGGAGCCTTCTTACCCTTGTAATAACTCCAGACCGCTTGCACCACGGAAATCGCCACGCCTATCCCAAGAATGAAGGCCCCGATCGTCGACCAGAAATTGGCGTCGTCCCAACCCATTTCCGATTTATAAGTATGCGTCCGCCGTGGCATTCCCGTCATGCCCAACAAGTGCATGGGAAAGAAGGCGACATTGAAGCCGATGAACATCATGTAGAACACCACCTTCCCAAGGGTATCGTTCATCAGGCGCCCGCTCACTTTGGGGAACCAGTAGTAGATTCCGGCAAACAAGGCGAAGAGCGATCCACCGATCAGGACATAGTGGAAGTGAGCAATGACGAAGTAAGTGTCGTGCTGTTGGGCATCCACCGGAGGCGAACTGTGCATGATGCCCGTGAATCCGCCCATCATGAACATCCAGATAAAGCCGACCGAGAAGAGCATCGGCGTCGTGAAGCGAATGCGCCCACCCCACATTGTTCCGATCCAGTTGAAGATCTTAACGCCGGTGGGGATCGAAATGAGCATCGTCAGGAAAGCGAAAGCTGTTGTTGCAACGACGCCCAGCCCGGTCGTGAACATATGGTGGCTCCATACCGTGAATCCGAGGAAACCAATCACGGCACCTGAAAAAACCACCAAGGGGTAACCAAAGAGCGGTTTGCGAGAGAACACGGGGACGACCTCGGAGATGATCCCCATCGCCGGCAAAATCAAGATATACACCTCCGGATGACCAAAGATCCAGAACAAGTGCTGCCACAGGATCGGCTTCCCGCCGCCTTCTACATTGAAAAAGTGAGTCCCGAAGTGGCGGTCGAACATCAATTCCACCAACCCGATCGTGATGGCCGGGAAGGCGAGGATCATCAGGAACGAGGTGAAGAGCGTCATCCACGTGAAGAGCGGAAGTCTCATCATGCTCAAGCCCGGTGCCCGCATGTTGAGGATCGTTGTAATAAAATTGAAGGCACCCACCAAAGAGGCGATCCCGAGAATCTGCAGACCGCTGACCCAGAAGTCCGTTCCGATATCGGGACTAAACTCGCGGCTCGTCAGCGGCGCATAGCCGAACCACCCGATGTGGGGCGCACCGCCGGGAAAAAACCAGCTCAAGTTGAGGATCACGCCTCCGAGAAGGAAGGCCCAAAGTCCCAGGGCATTCATTCGGGGGAAGGCGACATCACGCGCCCCTATCTGCAGCGGCATGATGTAGTTAAAAAACGCTGCACTCAAGGGCATCACCCCAAGGAAGATCATCGTCGTCCCGTGCATCGTAAACAGCTGGTTGTAGGTCCGGGCCGAGATCAACTCCTGCTCCGGATACATCAACTGAGCCCGAATAATCAAGATCTCGACGCCGCCGAGGAGTAGAAAGAAGAGAGCGCCCAGGGCATAGCCCAAGCCAATCTTCTTGTGATCGACCGTCGTCAGGAAGCCCACAATTCCCGTGGTCTTGTAAGGTCGTTTCCAAACCCCGTTCCGCACGAGTGGGGGGTGCGTCGAGGTCGCTGGATCGGTATCAACCGTATTGGACATATGCAAAAATCTCAGGTTAGCGAAGCGTATAGAGGTAGGCGGTCACCGCCCGGACATCTTCGTCCGATAAATCATAATCATCGAGGCCCGGCATGACGACGGTGGAGCCATCGCTACCAATGAAGCCACGGGCCATGAAATTGCCAGGCTTCACCCGATCCGGATCGCGGATCCACCGATACAACTGATCAAACTCGTTCTCAAACCAACCGGCGGCAATTGATGTGCGCGAGCCAAAGTGCGCCAGGTTGGGTCCATTGGTCTGCTGACGCGGATCCACACTATGGCAACCGGCACAGGTACTGCGGAAGACTTCGGCACCCCGGAGGATATCTTCCTCGCTGATGCTGGCGGGCAGTTGTTCATGTCCCAGCCATTCTTCCCGCGCCAGTAGAGGTTCAAAAGATCCATCCTCCAGACGAACAGCCTGCTGTTGCTGCGCTTTAAGCCACGCCTCGTAATCCTCCTCCGAAAGCGCTCTCGCCCGAAAAAGCATATACGCATGGGAGTCACCACAAAACTCAGCACACTGACCCCAAAAGTAGCCGGGTTCATCGGCCATCAGCCAAAGAAAATTCTCCTGACCGGGAATCACATCAACCTTACCCGCCAACTTAGGGAGCCAAAAGCTGTGAATGACGTCGTTGGAGCGCAGATTGACACGCACGGCCCGCCCCGCAGGAAAGACCATTTCATTCGCCGTATAGAAACCGTGCTCCGGATACTCGAAGGCCCACCACCATTGATACCCCGTCACATTGATCTCAATGGCTCCCTCGCTGTGCTCATCCGGCACAATTTGCGAAAAGATGATGCCTCCGAAAGTAGGAATGGCGATAATGACCAGCAACGCCGCCGAACCGGCCACCAGCCCCATTTCAAGCACCGGATGACCGTGCGACTGAGGGGGAATGAAGTTTGGATCGTCCGTTTTCTTCTCGCGAAAGCGCCAAATGGCAAAGGCCAGGGTCCCGCCCACCGCCACGAAGACAAAGCTCGTCACATACAGCGTGAGCATGAACAGGTCATACTGATTTTGCGCGACAACGCCCTGCGGGTCGAGGGCCGACTGCGGACCCTTGATATTGAGCGAGCACCCGGCGAGAAGAACGAGCGCAGCACCAGAAACGGCAGCGCCCGCCCATCGGATCATTTTGGATCGAGGAAGCATGGATTTAAAAAATGAAGCGGTCGACAACGAGGAAGGACAGATAGACCGGAAGGTGCACGAGCGTCGCGCCAAAGAGACGCCGCGCCGCCGCGACACTCGCAGGTTCCCGCAGGAAGGCGATGGCAGGACGGGTAATATAAATCGAAAGCAAGCCCGACGCCACCAGGAACAACCAGCCTGTATCCACCAGCAGCGCCGGCAGAAAGGTCACCGCGACCAGGAGGAGGGTCCAGACCATGGCTTTGCGCGCCGTGCTTCGCCCGGTGGTATCGGATACGGCAAGCATGCGGAAGCCCCCCGCCGTGTAGTCCTCCCGGCACATCCAGGAAATAGCGAGGAAGTGCGGAATCTGCCAGACAAACAGATAGGCGAAAAGCGCCCAGCCCAGACCACTCATACCGCCCCCGGCCGCCACCCAGCCAATCACCGGTGGCAGAGCCCCCGGCAGAGCCCCCACTTCGAGAGCCCACGGAGAAACGCGTTTCATCGGCGTATAGACGAGCACATAGAGGAGCACCGTCGCCAGCGCCAGCAACGACGCCAACATGTTCGCGCCCAAGTATAAAACCCCCACGCCAAGGACACTCAATACGATCCCGTAAACCAACGCCAGCCCTGGCTGAAAGCGCCCGCTTGCAAGCGGGCGCTCCGCTGTCCGCTGCATCAAGCGGTCCACATCCCGCTCCCACCACTGGTTAAGAACAGCCGCTCCGAAGGCTGCCAAGGCACACCCCACCCCGACGACGACCGCGGGGAGCCAGCCGGTCTGCGGCTCGGCCGCAAAATAGCCCAAGACGGCCGAGACAACCGACATCAGGCTCAGGCGAGGCTTTGTCAGTTCAACAAAGTCGGAAAACCGGGGCACACCACCCACATCACGGGCAGGTACAAAAACGGATGTTGTGCTTTCACTCATGGAATCAAACAAATGGAACTAAGCGGAAGGCGCGCCGGACAAACTACCGGAAGCTCCGCTCGGCTGAACCCGCGCACCTTCTTCGACCGGATCGAGCAGCGGCCGGAAGCTTGCAAACGTCCCGGCCCAAGCAACAGCGAAGAAGACAGCTCCGTTGAGCACATGAAGGGTCGTCTGAAAAGGAGCACGGACGGACCAGATAATCTCGGCACCAAGACCGATCTGCATCACCACCAGAATCAGGGCCGCAATCGCCAGCTTCTTCATCGCACGGGTCACCCCGGAAGCACGGAAAACCGAAATCACCCAGGCAAGCAGGAAAAGGCATACGATGACCGCCAGGATTCGGTGAGCAAAATGGATCTGCGTCGCCCAGTTCCAGCTCATCGGCAACCAACTGCCGCTCGACTGCGCATGGGGAAAATACGGAATGGCAAGGCCGGCCCCGCGGTGGCGCATGACTGCACCGACCACAAGCTGCACAATGATGCCCCCGCACAGGATGAGCCCCCAAAGGCGCATCCGCCTCCAGGCACCCGCTGCGCGAGCATCAAGCGCCTGCGGGAGCGCCTTCCACCAACGGCTCAAACCCACGACGACGGCCATCATGGTACAAAAGACCAACTGCGCCAACACCCCGTGAACCTTTGCCGTATCCAGGCTATCCCAGCGCACACGCATGCCGCCAATCAGCCCTTGAAGGATGACCAAGCCCAGCGCAAGCCAGACCAACCGCCGCACCCAGGCCCGAGGCTCTCCAAGCTGGACCCATATCGCCAAAATCACCGTCAGAAGACCAACGAGCATTCCCAGAAGACGATGGCTGTGTTCGGCCAACATGGCCTGGTCAGTTGTCCATCCGGGCGGGTTGAGCGATCCGTTCGAGAGGGGCCAGTCCGGGAACACCATACCCGCCCCAATCGTTGTCGTGAAGCCTCCTGCATACAGGAGAATGAACATCACGGTGA
>CAYOIB010000022.1:0-33591 GCA_964403935.1 uncultured Puniceicoccaceae bacterium
AATTATCATTATTCCTTTCACGAAAGACAGCACGAGCCTCATTACCAGCTGCTCTTCTATTTGGTCTTCCGCAGAGGGATTTTTTCTTCTCTTTTTCAGCAAGTATGAGTCTATCAGTAAGTCTACCGCCAAGAGGAAAGCCAAGCCGATGTTTATGGTGTTTTCGGATAGATATTGATGCACCAATATCCCTGCCACCAATGCAGCGATTGCCTTTCTTGCTATTATTTCTTTTAATCCATTCATTGCATAACAGTGTTATCTCCCCGACTCAGTTGGGGATTTGCCGGAGACGGGGTTTGGAGGTTGCGGAAGTCGAGGGCATCGAGTGGCTGGGGCTTTGGGCATGTAATTGCTTGGAGATGGCACGCTTACAGATGAGTTGCCGCGACTTATAAGTGGGGGTTTTGAGTGTCGGGGACAAGATCTATTTCCGGCAAAAGCCCGACTCGCGAGGTAAAAATGAACGAGTCGGGCTTTTGTCAGTTTTTAGAATTTCGGGAACCTGTTCGCACCCGCTCATAAGTCCCCTGAGAATAAGAAGATATGAATCAACCCGTATCTGAAGCGAGATTTCAGTTGTCCTGAAAAAGCCCGACTCGTGTAAATTTTATTGAAATCAGTGAAAATTTGTTTACCTTTTATCGATGCTGTGAAGATCATTCATTTTCCCCGATGGGCGGAGGTGCTGGCAGGGGTGGACCTGCCGAAGAAGGACCGTGAGGCTTTCAAAGTGACCATTCGATGGTATTTGAGTTGGTGCCGTCGGGAAGCGACCGGGTGCTCGGTCGAATCTGCACGCGCCTTCATTGCCTGGGCTGAAGCCGAAAAGGGCCCGAGCGAATGGGTACTGGAGCGGTGGCGAGAGGCCATCCGGTGGTTTTTTGTCAGCGCAAAGGCGCAGTCCGAACCTGTTGCTGATGGGAGCGATTCGGGGGCTGCGGGGAGCGCGGGCGAATCTCACAGAGGATCCATCGACCCGCTAAGCGAAGCGTCTCCGAAGTGGCAGAGTTTAAACGATACCGAGGCGGAGCGAGTTGAAGCAGGCAATGAAGACGAGCGGCGGATATTGTCGGTCATGCGGCGCCGGGGCATGGCTTTGAAGACGGAACGCAGCTACCTGAGGCACTATCGTGATTTCGTGAAGCGTGGTGGATTGAAGGGCGGGGCCGGGATACGGGCTTCCGAGGTGAAGGCCTACCTCGACTATTTGGCAATGGAGCGTGCGGTGGCGTCTTCAACACAGAAGGGGGCGCTGAATGCCTTGGTTTTTATCGCGGAGCAGGTCTTCGAATCGGCGGTGGGGGAGATCGGGGATTTCGTAAAGGCGAAGAACCGGAAGCGGATACCGGTGGTGATGAGCAAGGGTGAGACGCGCCGTTTCTTCAAAGCGCTGAAGGGGGAGAAGCTCTTGATGGCGAGGATGCAATATGCGGGCGGGCTGCGGGTGTCCGAGCTGATGCGTTTAAGAATCAAGGACCTAGACCTCGAGCGCGGTCAAGTGGTTGTGCGGATGGGCAAAGGCGGGAAAGATCGGGTGGCCCCGCTGGCGGAAAAGCTGGTGAGCGAGCTCGAAGCGCATCTGGCCGAGGTGCGCGAACTATTCGAAGCGGACAGAGATCGGAATGACCTGGCCGGGGTGTATTTGCCGGAAGCGCTGGCGCGTCGCCACTCGAGGGCGGGCCAGGATTGGCGGTGGCAATGGCTTTGGCCGAGCCGGGAGATCCCGACCGATCCGCGTAGTGGCTTACGGAAACGACACCACGTTCTGGACGGCGTCTACCAGGAATCGGTGCGTCAAGCGGCGATCCGCGCGGGGCTGAACAAGCGAGTGACGAGCCACACACTCCGTCATTCCTTTGCGACGCATTTGCTGGAGGATGGCGTCGACATCCGCACAGTCCAGGACCTGCTTGGGCACAAGAGCATCGAAACGACGCAGATCTACCTGCATGTGATGCAAAAGCCGGGTGCGGGTGTACGCAGTCCGCTGGATGCCTTGTGAGAAGGGGGCATCGAAAGGGGATATTCCGTGGATCTTCGCATAATCTCGGCGTTTACGAAGCGCCTCCCGCGGTTGACCCAATTGATCCGGTGATACCCCCCCTCGCTTTCGAGGCGGCGGCCACCGTGATACCAGCTGAGTTCCGTAATGCGGTCCATCCCCACGTCGGCGGTAATCACCAGGACATGGACCGGACGCAGGTCAGACAGAAGATTGGACGAAACCCGCTCCTCCGCCACATTCCTCTGAGGTCCAATTGCCTCGGGAACACTGGACCGGCGCAAGACGAGATCGCCCCGCGCCCGTTCCACCCGAAGCTCGCTGGCTATAGAGAAACCAAGCGCGTTAGCCGGACGCTCCTGCCGACGAGCCTCCCGCGCCGCCTCCTCCACGAGGATATGTGCGTCCGCCATGGACTCAAGAAGGGCGACGCTCTTGGGCACAGAATCCGCGTGCACGACAGAAATAATAAGAAAGCATAGCACAGAGGCGAGCACGGCGGGATATCTCATTGGGCGGATAGTTTCGAAAAAGATCCGCTCGATTTATAAAAGTCAACAATGCGATTGGTGCCCTATTGGGGCGTGCCTTCCAGAATTCCAAAGGCCCTCCTCGCGCCTGACTTAAAAAAGCTTGGAGAAAACGTGCGCCGGGAGCGCGTAAGGCGCAGGCTGACTCCGGAACAACTCGCCGAGCGGGCAGAGTTAGCCGTCCGAACCTTGCAGAAAATCGAGGCGGGGAAAATCAACGTCCTTACAACAACCGCCCGCCGACTACGCGCCGCACTTGGATATTCATGGATCGAGCTGATGGATTAACAATGCCTCTACGCCGCCTGCTGAAGACCGCCTCGAATCCATAGACATCGTCTTGGCAGGGCCGTCGGTTCAGCCTCGAGTTTGGAGTTGACGCTCCAAAGCCAATTGCAATGTTTTTTCCTTGGTTTCGGGGCGTGGCTCAGCCTGGTAGAGCGCTACGTTCGGGACGTAGAAGTCGCAGGTTCAAATCCTGTCGCCCCGACCATTTTTCAAGGGTTTCAGGCAACATCCATAGCCCTATCAACGCAGCCCGGATTGCACGGGAATTGCATCTGTTCCAGGCGCGGGAGTGAAAAAAGAAAACCACGACAGCCTATCATGGCTGAATCCTTAAGCCTCTTTGGAACAGATTCCGTCTTTTTCATCTCATCTATCTGAGATTTGATCACGCGTTCGTCGTGCCCAGGATTCACCCCGTGCGACAACGTGCTTCAGAGCAACGAGAACAGGGAGGGTTACATCACCGACTGGAAGCTTTACCGGGAGGGGGCTCCGGCGGAGCCTGAACAGCTCGCGGAGAGCCTCAAAAGGCAAAGCCGCGGCTGCCCCCACGCCCGGTTAGTCTCCGCCTCCCGCTTACCCCCAAGCCAAACCATACCCTGATCTGAAACGCCGCCTTTGGGACAGGCTCTAAATTAACCTATTCGGAGACAGCACACACAGGGGCTGCCGAAGGACCGCCAAAGGCTCGTAAACCTCCAAGACGTTCTTGTGCCCCGTGGAAACATTCTCTCATAGTGCATTGACTATGACAGCACGGCATCGCACTTGGGTCGACCCCCACTTTCATGATCACAGTGAAGAGCACGGCATCGGCACTGTCGTGGTCTTACGGCGAAAGAATGCCACGTCCATTGAGGCGGGACTCTTCCTGGTGGACTCTTGGTGTCTGGGAGTCCGCGCCGCCTACCACAGAACCCTCGAAGAGAGCGAACTTGATGAGTTCCGGGAGGAGGTCTTCCCCGAAGGCTTCGTTGAGAAGGAAGGTGCTTGGGGCCGAAAAATGGTCGAAGGTGCGGTCGCTTACGCGCGGTGGCTGGGCTTCACCCCTGGCGGCGACTACAAGAAGGCGGCCCGCGTTTTTGGCGGCCTCCCGGCGGCAGACTGTTCCGAGACCTTCACCTTCGGCAAAGACGGAAAACCCTTCTACAGCCAAGGGCCGCACCATGATGACGCGACGACCCAACGCATCATCAATCGACTGGCGGCACGGTTCGGCGAGGATGGATTTCATTACATCGTGGGATCCCCTTTCGCAGAAGAGGCAGAAGAGGCGGAACCAGATATCCCTCGCTATGCAGAACAGTCCGGGGGAGGTGAACCCCTGAGGGAAATGCAGGCTATGATCGAAGAGGCGGGGAGGATCATGACCAGTGAAAACGACGCTTTGGGCGATGAAATCCTGTACGATCCCGGGAGACATCGTTTTGCTGACTACCTCGCAAAAATCGTCGAGCTACTCATACTCAGAGTACCCCCCGAAGGGATGTCTTCGGTCGATCTCCGGGCAGCCATGACCACCATGTTATTCCAAGTGCTCTGCTCTTATGTTCTCGAGCGATTGGGCCTGCCGCAGGCCCCTGCGGAGGACGACGATACCGCCGCCCTGATTGAAACGGCTCAGGAGCTCCTCCAAGAGCCGGAAATGCAGGACTTCATCCAGATGGTTCTGTCGCCGACCGAGGGCATCCAGCGCTGGATCCTGTCGATGGCCTGGAGCGAAGAAGAACCCTCCCGCCTCATGGTCGTCTATGGAGAAGAGGATACGCTTGAGGACCTCGAAAGCGCGCCGTGACGTTGGCCTTCGCGGGTCAAGCAATGGATGTGCCTTTACCTGTCGCTGGCTCCCCCAGCGCCTTCGGAATGGAGCCCGTCTTCTTCATTTCATCGATCTGCGGTTTGATCACGCGTTCGTAATACTCGGGGTCCACCCCGTGTGACAGCGTGATCCCCAGATGATTCTGCATAAAGGATTCAAGCGTCTGCCACCCTTCTTCAGGAAAATTGATCCGCTTGGTGTAAGCACAGATGGTCAGCATATTCTCAAGAGATTGAATGCGGGAGCCTGCGGATAAAATACGTTCAGCCACACGCAAGCGGATGGAGAGCTCCATTCGATCAAGTGGTTTCGCCAGAAAATCATCCACGCCCGCATTCATCGCCGTGGGATAGTTGTCCTTCTGCCCCACGTTCGCTGTCAGAAGAATGATATAGGTATAATCATCCTGGCGGGACTCACTGCGAATGCTTTTAACCAGCTGCAGACCATCCATCTTCGGCATGAGCCAATCGCTTATAACCAAGCGGGTCGGCGTTCTCTGGTATAACCGCCATGCTGTCTCACCATCCTCGGCGGCGATAACCTCATGCCCGAGATCCTCCAGAACGCTTACCAGTAATCTTCGGGAGATGAAGTCGTCTTCTGCGATTAGAATGCGCATAGTCTGAGCCGATGTTCTAAGGGGCGACCTTCGCAAAAGGCAATGCCTAAGGTCCCAACGGTCCAACCGACTGGCAAAGCGCTTATCTCATTGCTTAACAAATGACTGCATGTCCCTCAGAAACCCTCGGTGACGGCTCCGAAAGGCCGGCGTCGATCTTCGTCCAACACCTCCCACCTCCCGGAGAACCTTCTAAACATTCCGCTCGACCCTGACAGCAACCACTTGGTAAGGATCGAACCGGAAGTGGAGCCTGCCGCCCCACCACCCAGCACCTGATGAATGCCGTCGTCAATGAATTGAACCTGCCTGTCGGATTGCCCCTGCCCGACTGGTCATCTCCACCACACCCCGAGAGCCGCCTGATGGAGGGACGTTTCGTCTTGCTGGAGCCACTGAATCCCGCAGCCCACGCGAAAGAGCTCTTCGAAGCCTACGCGCTCGATACCGAAGGCCGCAACTGGACTTACCTGCCATACGGTCCTTTTCCCACGTTTGAGGTCTTTCAAGTATGGTTGACAGGGATCAGCCAGCAACCGGACGTCCAGCTCTACACCCTCATTCCCACCGGAACAGGACAGCCCGCCGGGATGGCAGGCTACCTCAGAATCACCCCTCAGGCCGGCTCGATTGAAGTTGGACACGTCCATTATTCTGATCGCTTGAAAAGAAGCCATGCCGCCACCGAAGCCATGTTTCTCATGATGCACCGTGCCTTTGATTCGGGGTACCGCCGTTATGAGTGGAAGTGTGATGCCCTCAATGCGGGTTCCCGAAAGGCGGCTGAACGCCTCGGATTCACCTTTGAAGGCATCTTTCGTCAGGCCACGGTCTATAAAGGCCGCAACAGAGATACAGCATGGTATTCAATAATTGATTCCGAATGGCCAATTTTGAGAACAGCATTCGAACAGTGGCTGGCCCCGGCCAACTTTGACTCGCTCGGGCAACAGGCTCAGCGCCTGGGCGCCCTCATCCTGGAGGCCCGAAAATGACCCGATTTCGTCCATGCATCGATCTTCACAAGGGCAAGGTGAAGCAGATTGTAGGAGGAACCCTCAGAGATCAGGGGCCCACCCCCCGCGAGAACTTTGTCAGCACTGAATCCGCGGCCGCCTTTGCCGCCCGATACCGTGCCGACAACCTCACCGGCGGCCACATGATCAAGCTTGGGCCGGGCAACGATGATGCTGCCAAAGAAGCCCTCGCTGCCTGGCCCCAAGGCCTTCAGCTCGGCGGAGGTATCGATGCCTCCAACGCAGAGGCCTGGCTCGAAGCCGGGGCCAGCCACGTGATTGTCACCTCTTGGCTCTTCGACCACGAGGGCACCTTTCAGGCGCAGCGACTGCGAGCCCTTGAGCAAGCCGTGGGGGCTGAGCATCTCGTTCTCGACCTCAGCTGCAAACGCACGGCCAGTGGATGGACCGTGGCCATGAATCGCTGGCAGACGCTCACCAATCTGGATGTGACCCATGCCACCCTTGATCTCCTCGCCGAGCACTGCGCCGAATTCCTCATTCACGCCGCCGATGTGGAGGGCCTTTGTCAGGGGATTGACGAACCGCTCGTCGAACTTCTTGGCCATTGGTCGGGAAAGCCAATGACCTACGCTGGAGGGGTCGCCGGAATGGAGGACATCCTCAAGATCGAGGCTGCCAGCGCAGGCAATCTGGATGTCACGGTGGGCAGTGCCCTCGATCTCTTTGGCGGCACCGGCCTTGAATACAGAAAGCTTGTCGCTTGGAACCACCGATCAGGCGAAGAACGCTGACTTCAAACCGTCGGGCCGGGGGGCGACATTTACGGCTCCAGGAGGGGGCGGATAAAGTCCCCTACCGACTCCCTGGAGGGCAGCGAGACAGGCTTGAGACAAGCCATCGCCTTCCCTTGATCCCAGAGGCGAATGTGATAGGGCGTCCCGAACAGAAAGTCGGGCGGGCGCGAACCGGCCCCGCTCAGCCGCTCCCCGGCACGGCGGACGTTGTCGATCATCCAAGCGGGGAGGCGCAACTGATAGGGGTTCCGCTCGATTTCACCCGTATGGCAGGCAAGGGCCTCCAGAAGCTGGGCCAGGTCGCCGGGCGAAACCTCAGCCAGCAAATTGGGCGCTTCCTGCGGGGCCCAGAACTCCGTCTCGACAACAAGACAACGCAGCCGTTTACCGCTCCGGTAGAGCGCATGGCGTACGAGTGCATTGACCCCGACGTGCGTCGGGTTGCCGTCCAATCCATGGGGCAGGAAGATTGCGTCTGGAGCGGTCTCGAGAAGGATCTTTCCGATCACGTTGACGGCGTGCGTCCAGTGATGGGGATCCGCTCGACGGGTTTCGATCTGGATGCGCTCCAGGCCGGTGCCCCCGGGAACAAGCAGATCAAAATTCAAACGCGCACAGGCCGCCTTAAGCTCCTTCAAGCGTTCCGCCCGCCGGCTCAGAAGACTGCCCAGAGTGACGGCGATGTTCACAACGCGCCACCCCTCTTCACGACGCAGCCGCAAAGGCAAGGCTCCAATGATGCACTCGTCATCCGGGTGAGGCGAAAAAACCAGGGCCACCGGCGCGCCATCGGCTGGCGGCGGCAAGGGGTTGAAGCTCGCGGAGGGGCCTAGTTTGGCCGCCTCGTGGTGAAGCTGGGCCGTGGCATCGACGAATTCGCGGAAGTCATTCACAGTGTTACCTTCGCTCAAAGTTTCTGCGGCATCAATCGGCAAGATCGATTCCCACCGGACAATGATCCGAACCCATCACTTCAGGACAGATGAAGGCGCGCTGCAACCGGGGCTGGAGCCGGTGGGAACTCAGGACATAATCAAGCCGCCACCCCACATTCCGCTCACGGGCACCCCCTCGATAACTCCACCACGAGTAGAGTCCAGGGCCCGGGTCAAACAGCCGCAGGGTATCGTGAAAGCCCGCATCAAGGTGCTCCTGAAAGGCGAGGCGCTCCTCATCGGTAAACCCCGCCTTGCCGCGGTTCGGCGCGGGCCGGGCAAGATCGATCTCCTTGTGGGCCACATTGAAGTCCCCACAGATCAGGACTGGCTTCGTTGCATCCAGGCTCCGGCAATGCTCCCGAAAAGCGACATCCCAGACCGTCGTTCGGAAGTCCAGACGCGAGAGATCGGCCCGGGCATTCGGTGTGTAGACATTGACCAGATGAAAGTCCGGGAACGTACAGGTGATCACCCTGCCCTCCGCATCGCCCATCGATTCTCCAATCCCAAGAACAACCGATTCCGGCTCCTGCCGTGTCAACACGAGCGTGCCGGAATAGCCCGGTCGCTGAGCGGGATTCCAGATCGCACGGTAGTCCTCCGGCCAATTCCGCTCCACCTGGCGGGCTTCCGCCTTAACCTCCTGAAGACACACGAGATCCGCCCCACATGCCGAAGCGTAGTCAGCAAAGCCTTTTCGCTGGACGGCGCGAATCCCATTCACATTCCATGAAATCAACCTCATTTCGCACCCGCCTTTCCTGTTAATGCTTTACGCATCAGAAGCCGTTTCAGTTTGGGACGCTGATCCGTCCGGACAATGAAGCCCACACAATTATCTGAGCCGCACCGGCACGGGTGCTCCAGAAAGTGCGCCACATCATAACCATAATCAAAGGTGATCTCTTCGCCCTTTGCGATATCCCGCAGCGAGTAAAGGTAGAGTCGGTCATTCTCATTTACGAACTCACAATTTGGATCGCACGAGTGGTTCGCAAGCCGGGCGGGATTATAGGATTTCTCCCCATCAAGGTCGTGGGTCTCGTTCAATTCAAAGATATAAACAGCGGCACCCCCGGTCGCCTTCGCCCGTTCGTACAGGGCCAGGCCTCGACGATTGGATTCGGCCTTGGTCACCTTCTCCCCCACATACTCGATGAGGCGGGTACCCTGCCGGATCAGGCGCCGGGAAAAAAGGCCCTGCCCATGTATGCGGGAGCGCCGCATTTCAATGAAGGCATTGACGCGTTTGGCTTGGGTGGACTTGCGCGGAATCAGCATGGAAAATTATAGGAGGTGGGCCAACCGCCAGATCAGCAATTCAAATTCCCGGACTTGCACGTATTTTTAAGGGCGACACCCTGTATGCATGGAAACCAACGCACAAGAGCTGGTCGAAGAAGCCGTTTTTGAATTCACCATGGGCGATCATTCGGCCGCAATCGAAAAGCTCGATCAGGCCCTGACTCTGGACCCAGACTGCTTTGAAGGTTGGCATGCCAAGGCAGAGGTCTACTTCGATCTGAGAAATCTCGATGCCGCCCTTGAGGCCGGAAGAAAAGCCGAAGCTCTCTCTCCGGATGATGTCCATATCCACACCACCCTCTCCAGAATCTGGATGGAACGCGGCGACAAAACCCAGGCCGAACACCATGGAGCCCGGGCACGCATGCTCGGGTGGAAGGAGCAACTGAAGGAACCTTCGTCCGACGGCAGTGAGTTTGCATGATCAGTGATGCGCCTCCCCCGATCCCGCCAAAAGACCTTTTCTTCTCGCATGAGAATTGAAGGTCCCTACGGTCTCCGCCCTAAATGGTGAAAATGGAATCGTGGAATTCGCGCTTCGGGGTGATCCTCGCCGTCTCCGGAAGTGCTATTGGGCTGGGGAATTTCCTTCGTTTCCCTGGTCAGGTGGCCCAATACGGGGGCGGGGCCTTCATGGTGGCCTACTTCATTTCCTTCCTCTTGGTCGGCTTGCCGATTTGCTGGGCGGAATGGTCTATGGGCCGTTATGGCGGTCAGCGCGGATTTCACACCTCCGTCGGAATCCTCCACTCGATCGTGCGCCATCCGATCGGGAAATACCTCGGTGTCATCGGCATTGTGATCCCGGTGATCATCTACATGTACTACGTCCTCATTGAGGCCTGGTGCCTGGGCTATGCCGTGAATTTTCTCGCCGGGAACATGCGGTTTGAGTCACCGGCAGAAGCCTCCGCGTTCTTCAATCTCTTTACTGGAGCAACGGCGGATGGTTCCGGCCTGGGGTTCGGCGGAATCTCGCAGGTGGGCTGGTTCCTCCTCATCTGTTTTACCCTCAACTTCATCCTGATCTACCGGGGCCTGGCCAAGGGGATTGAACTCTTCTGCAAGTTTGCCATGCCCGCGCTGATGCTGCTCGCGGTCATCATCGTCATAAGGGTCCTCACTCTGGGAATGCCCGACCCGACGCAGCCCGAGAACTCAATATCATCCGGTCTCGGTTTCATGTGGAATCCCTCCAAGACCCTTCACATCGTCACCATAGAAAATGAAGCGGGTGAAAGCGTAATCCAACAGACGGAGGTCTTCGGCACCGGCCGCATTACCCACCTGCGCGAAGAAGCGGCGATGGATCCAACGGTCACGATCAAAACCGTGACGATGATCGAACAGCTTCTGAACCCACACCTCTGGCTGGCGGCCGCCGGTCAGATCCTGTTTTCTCTCTCTGTGGGCTTCGGCATCGTCATGACGTATTCGAGCTACCTCTCCCCGAAAGACGATGTCGTCCTCAGCGGGCTCACCGCGTCCAGCGCCAATGAGTTTGCCGAAGTCGCGCTGGGTGGGCTGATCACGATTCCCCCGGCCGTTGCCTTTCTCGGTGTGGCGGGCGTCTCGGGGGCAATCGGAAGCACCTTCGCTCTCGGCTTTCACGTTCTACCCATGGTCTTTGCCACCATGCCGGCAGGGGCGGTTTTTGGCTTCCTCTTTTTCTTCCTGCTCTTCCTCGCCGCTGTCACCTCTTCCTTGTCCATGCTCCAACCGGGGATTGCCTTTCTGGAGAGCGCAATCGGGACCAACCGGAGGCAATCCGTCGGCATCCTCGGATTGATCACGGCCCTGGGCACGCTCGTGGTCGTCTACTACAGCAGCGATCTGAAAGCGCTCGACACGATGGACTTCTGGGTCGGAACCTTCCTGATCTTTATCCTCGCTACGATTCAGATCATTGTCTTCGCCTGGGTGATGGGTATCGACAAGGGCTTCGAAGAGGCACACCGCGGAGCCCATATCAGAATCCCGCGCTTTTTTGGATTCATCATGAAGTATGTCACCCCGGTCTTCCTTCTCGCTATCTTTGGCATCTGGATCACACAGAATCTCATAGGCTACAATGTCCTGACAGGTGAGACAGGAGAATCCGCCTATGTCGCGGACCTCTTTGGCGAATCTCCCAACCCGTCGGCATGGATCGCCGCTGCGGTCATCATCATCCTTGCGCTCCTGATCTTTATCGCCGTCGCCACGAGTTCGCGTTTCCGCCAGCATGCGCACAATGAGATTACGGAGGTTGCACCATGACCCCGGGAGGCTGGATCACCTTGTTGCTTTCGATTGGAGCCGTCACCTCGCTCTTTGTCTGGTGTATCTGGAAAGTGGTCCGGACACCGAATTCGGTCGATAGCCTCCATGGCTTCAATCTGGAGAGACCCGATGAGGATAGCCGACACCCGCGCGAAGATCCTTAGCTTGAAAGCCCGCCCGGTGCTCGCCCTGGTGCTGTGCCTCGCTCCCCTCTTCAGCAGTGGGTGTGGCAGCGTTCAGGAACACCGTGCGCGTCAACACCGTTCCGCCTTCCAAGCCTTTCCTTCGGCGCTCCAAAACCGCGTCCTTGAAGCTGGAATCGAAGAAGGCTGGTCGCCTGTGGCCGTCTACATTTCCCTGGGCACCCCGGAAACCGCCGAGCGCCTGGACGCACGCACCGTCGAATGGACCTACTGGGGCTACCGTTATGGGTCCGATCCACATCCCGCCCCCACCGATCGTCCCGTATTTCACACACGCTCCGAAGTGGCGCGGCCGCCGACGGATCAGCCCCTTGAGAAGATGACCATTCGCTTCATCGATGATGCCGTCACCGAATGGGCCTTCAATCCCCTTGAACGCAGAGATATGGGTCGACAGCGACAGACGCCCTTCGGCCGGATGCCAGACCTCTAAGGGCGAAACCACCGGCTCCGGCCCATGCAATCCTCGATACCTACCCTCAACCCAAATTCGCTATCCTGATACCCAGAGCCGCCAGCGACTGGTCATACGTCGCCTGAAGCACTTCGACGAACGCATCCAGTTCCTCCTGTGAAAGCAGGCCGCCCTCTTCGACACGGCGGGCGACGGCGGCCAAACGTGCGGCGCTGAGGTTTGAAGCACTCCCCGCCACCGAATGGGCATGCGCCGCGATCGTGGCCACATCTTTCACCGGATCCGCCTTGGCCAATGCAAGCAGGCGGGCTTCCACATCCTCTCGAAACAAATTCTGAAGCTCCCCCAGGAGGCCGCGTGGATCGTCATCACCCGCATCCAGAAGAACACTCCATTGGTCTTCATCCACGAGAGGAACATGCTCGAACTCGCCAGCATTCATAGAATTTTTCAATAATTGCAGGCTCAATTTTCGGCTTCGAAAAGTTTTACCTCCCAACAAGAAGGAGGCCACGGCCCTTCCGTGGCAACTGAATTTCCTCCCAAATACCCCGCGAGTCGCCGACGCCCTGTTTGCATGAAAACGTTACTTTCAGCATCTCTTCACCTCACCAGCAGAATGTCGAAAGGCGTTGTCAGGACTCTTGGCAAAGGCACACTTCATCGGAATGTGGAACCGTTGGAAGACGTTGCAGCCCTATATCATTCCTCATCGGCGTGCCTTTGCATTGGCGCTGCCCTGCGGAGCTTTGGCCGGTGCAGCCAGCGGTTTTGGCGTGCCCTTTTTCATGCAGACGGTCTTCGCCCATTTTTTTGAAGCCCAGGACATCCAATACAGCTTGGCCTATCAAATCGGCGTCGCGGCCTTGCTCCCGGCAATCTTTCTCATTCGCGGCCTGTCTCTCTACGCGAACCAATACGTGCTCAACCGAGTCGGACAATCGGTCCTGGTGGACCTTAGGAAGGACCTCTTCAACCATATCCAGCGCCTCCACATGGGGTTCTTCGAACGCGAGCGCTCCGGCGACCTCATTGCACGACTCGCGGCGGATACCACCCAGATCCAGAACACAATCATTATCCTGATCAAGGAAGCTGTCCTTCAGCCTTTCATTTTTATCGGGGGTCTCGGGTTTCTTGTCTTCCTCTCAGCGCGGGAACGGGAAATCGGCTTCCTGTTGCTCCTGTTCGCCATCGTCCCGCTCATGATCCTTCCCCTCCGCGTCATCGGCCGCCACCTCCGCCTCCGGGGTCGCCAGATGCAGGACGCCTTTGGAGACGTCTCCGATTCGATTTCAGAGAACCTGCGGGCCGCTGCCGAAGTTCGTGCCTTCAACCTCGAAGAGCGGGAAAACATCCGCTTCGTCGCCCGCCTTCAAGCTTACTTTGTCTACGCCATGAAGATGACGAAGTACTACCTCGCCACCCAGCCCCTCATGGAACTGGTGGCCGTAACCGTCCTTTCCATAGCCTTCCTCTATGCCTATAATCAGGGCCTCGGCTCCTCCGTCTTCCTCGCCATGGGGGGCGCTCTCTTCTTTACCGTCGATTCCCTGAAACGCCTCGTCCGGGCCCTCAACGAGTGGCAACGGACCGAAGGGGCCTTCCTCCGGGTGCGCCAGGTGCTCGATACCGTCCCTCTACTCATGGACCCGCCCGAGCCCGTTCAACTCGATCAGATCGACGGCAAAATCACCTTTCGTGATGTCTCCTTCACCTACGGCGAGCAGACCGCCCTTCACAACATCGACGTCACCATCGCACCTGGCACCGTTTGCGCGCTGGTGGGCCCCAGCGGTGCGGGGAAATCAACCTTCACCAAGCTGATCCTTCGCTTCCACGACGCCACCGTCGGCAATATCTTCATCGACGAAAATAACATTCGCCAACTTCGCCTTGCGGACCTGCGCAACCACATCGCTTACGTTCCTCAGACAGCCACCCTCTTCAACGACACCGTCGCCAACAACATCCGGTTGGGCCGCCAGGATGCCAGCGACGAAGAGATCGAGCAGGCGGCCCACTCCGCGCACGCCCACGAATTCATCAGCACTCTCCCCGGCGGATACGAGGCGCAGGTGGGCGAAAACGCCTCCCGCCTCTCCGGCGGTCAACGGCAGAGACTTGCCCTGGCCCGGGCCTTCCTCCGCCGCGCTCCGATCCTCATTCTCGACGAAGCGACCTCCGCGCTCGATTCCGAAAGTGAAGAAAAAATCCAGGATGCCCTCCGCCGCCTCATCCGCGGCCGTACCGTCTTTATCGTCGCCCATCGATTCAGCACCCTCCAGCTCGCCGACCGGATTCTTGTCTTCGACCAAGGCAGGATCGCCGCCGATGGCGACATCCAGACTGTCCTTCAGAATTCCACCTTCCGGACCCTCTACGAAAAGCAAGGCCTCCACCCCAACGAAGCCGTCCTCCTCTTCAAAGGAACCCCCACCACCAACCCACCAACCTGAAGCCACCTCCCCAGCGCCTCCCCACCCCGGCCCGTCGCAAGGACTTCTATCTCTGACGAACTTCTTCCGGAACAGCGTTCAGATGAGCGCTCGGCAATAACCTGTCGCGCCTTCTCGGATCTTACCGTCAAGTAAATCCTACCTGGTAAGCTATGTGCCCGGCGAAGGGCCCGGCTACGCCTCTCTGCCCGTTGCAGGGTCGCTGCATAGGCCAGCTTGAAGATCCAGCGAGAATCGCTGTGCCACCACCCACCAAGTGCCCTTCCCCCGACATCGCCACGCAAGTAGTTAAATTCTTGTTGAGACAATGGAGACAGCGCTTGGTGAAGTTGAATAACAGTTTGCTACGCGCCCCCCCGATCATCGCGTCAAATAAATCTTACCTGGTAAACTATGAAGCTGCGATGGCAGGAAACTCGCCTACGCCCTCTGCCAAGGGCGTAGGGGGGGGGCTTGGACAATAGCCGGAACCGGCAGCGCACCCGTCCCGAAAAATTGTGCCCTTCGCAACTGTTCCGCTGCGCAAGTACTATTATCTCTGAGCTAAATCAAATTCTGCGGCAGCGCCTGGTGAAACTGAACAACAGCTTGCTACACGCCTTCCCCGATTATTGCGTCAAGTAAATCTTACCTGGTAAACTATGAAGCTCCCGGGTTGTGTTTGGCAACGGAATCCCTCCTGCAACACCCTGCACCCTGCAGGGGCCGGAACTGTTTTCCTCTCTCGTGGGGGGGTGGGCTACGCTCTCCAAATGAGGGCGCGTAGATGGTTTGAGGGGATAATTCGTTTTAGCGAAGGAATACGCACTTGGGATGCGAATGATTCATTTTCAGGGGCGATGGGTCCACAGGGGCTTCAAAGGTGCTTTAACAGCGGTTTCAAGGCGCGTTTAAGAACTTTTACAAGTGGAGGCATGCGGAGCTTCCTGCCAAGGATGGGTGCACAGGAAAATGAATTCTTTCGGCCCAATCTGAGACGATTGACAGCAACGCAAGCCGTGGCAGCTTGAAGATCGCGACTGGCTGTAACCCTCCGCCGAGGGCTTGCTAAATAAGCCAGCGCGAGGGCTGGGCGCGGCGGCGACTCGGCCTGCTTTATTTCCGGCGGTAAAGGAGGAGCCCAGTCCGCTTACTTTCGAGGTGAGCATCCAATTGGGCGGGATCTCGCTCTGGTGGCGTCATGGGTGGAAATACAGTTGAGCCATACCACCCATCCTTTTCCCAAGAAAAAGACCAAAGGTGAGGCGTCGGCGTTTTGCCCTTCAAGTGGTACCCGGGGGGGGACTTGAACCCCCACGTCCTTTCGGACAACAGATCCTAAATCTGCCGCGTCTGCCAATTTCGCCACCCGGGCCTGATTGAAGAGGAGGAGGTTTCAGATTGGGGCGTGGAGGGCAAGCGGGATTTCAACCGAGGCGCGTTTAGGGTCTCGCCTTCGGTGGCAATCCTAGTGGGAGGGCGTTCAAGGGTCCGTCGATCAGGCGGATTCATCTGGCGGGATAAACGGCTTTGGAAGGAGAACAGAGAGACAGGCGGCAAGGAGCATCATGCCGGCGCCGATGAGGTAGGTCAGGGGCGATCCAAATCGCCAGAAGAGAACGGCAGCCGTGAGCGGACCGATCGCGCGGGCAAGGGCTCCGTAAGCGCGGAATGCGCCAAGGTGGCGGCCTTGTTCCTGCTTTCCGGCATAGAGCGAAACGAGCGCGCTCAGCGTCGGGCTGGTGAGTCCGATACCAAGGGCGAGCAAGGCCAAACCTCCGTAGAAGAGAGGGGTGTCGATGGCTCGTGAGAGCAGGACGAGACCGAGAAAGCCAGCGAGGATGCCACCGAAAGTCATGGCGACTTCACCTGTTCGCCGAACGAAGCGACGTACGATATAGCCTTGAGCGAAGGCGAGAACCACCCCGATGAAAAGGAACATCCAAATCATCTCGTGGGGCTGGTAGTAGAGCCGTTCCACCGCGAGGAAGGTGAGCGTAAATTCCATCCCGGAGAAGGCCAGGAGCAGGATGAAGTAAACCCGGCAGGAAAGGCGAACCGCCGGGTTGGCGATGCGGCCAATGAGGCGGGGATCCGCACGCTCTATGGGGCCCTCCGGCCCTGCCGCCGGGAGGGTCTCCGGGAAGCGGGTGATCAGCCAGGCCAGGTTGACAAGAGAAAGCACGAGCGCGCAGAAAGCGGCAAAGGAGAAGGGATTGATCCCAAAGCGTTCCCAGCCTGGAAATATCTGGGTGAGATCGACGAGTGAGGCCGTTCCCCCGATCGCGGGCCCGATGATAAATCCGAGACCAAAGGCCAACCCAACAAGGGCCATTGAACGCGACCGGTCGCGTCCGGGGGAGACGTCAGCCACGGCCGCTGTCGCCACGGAAATATTGCCGGCCATGGCACCGCCCAGACAGCGGGCGAGAATGAGGAGGGCAAAGCTTCCACTGAACACCCAGAGGAGGTAACTGAAAGCCGTCCCACTCACCGTGATCAACAGGACCCGCCGTCGCCCCACCCGATCCGAGAAGCGGCCCCAATAGGGAGCGGCCACAAACTGGAGAAAACTGTAGACGCTGCCGAGGACACCTCCGAAAAGGACGGCAGTGAGAAAATCGCTTTCGGCACCCGCTGTGATCCCATGCAGGAAGTGAACCACCTGCCCCACCAGGCTCCCCGTCCCCTCCCTGGCGAGGTAATGCTCCAGCATCGCCGGGAAGAGCGGGAAGATGATCGAAAAGCCGACAAGATCGATGAAGACAACCAGCAGGATCGTCCCGATGGAGCCTTTATGAGGCACCTTGGTGCCGACAGGAGGATTTTGAGTCATGCGTTTCACTCCTGTCTGATCCCGCCGAATTTCACCTTCAGGGCCTCGGCCACATTCTGTGGAACAAATTTGGACACCCGTCCGGCATCGTAATAGGAAACCTGCTTCATGAGGGACGAGCTTGTGAAGAAGTAACGTGCACCCGGCATAAGAAAGATGGTTTCAATCTGATCATCGAGGTCGCGGTTCATCTGTGTCATTTGGAATTCAAACTCAAAATCGGAAACGGCCCGCAATCCCCGGATGAGAGCGATAGCGTTGCATTCCCGGGCAAAGTCCACCACCAAGCCCGAAAAAGTCGTTATTTCCGCATTCAGGTCGGCGACGTGCGGTTCAATGAGAGCGATGCGTTCATCGACAGAAAATGTGGGCTCCTTCCTCGGGTTGGGTGCCACCGCAATAATGACCTGGTCAAATATGCGACAGGCACGTTTTAGGATGTCCAGATGTCCGTTGGTAAGCGGGTCGAAGGTTCCGGGATACAGGGCTTTGCGCATGAAGGGTCAAGGCACACCATCGGGCAGGCCCCCGCAAAACCTTTTTTCGGACATCAGCTGCGGGAACTCGCCAGATTCTCCAGAGCCTTGATGAGGGCGTGGTTTCCCAGACCGCCCATGCCTGCCTTCTGAAGGGTGCGGTACAAGGAAGCGGTGACGTCGGTGGCGAAGGTTGGCACACCGAGGGAGTCCGCTGTTTCGCGGACGAGTCGCAGGTCCTTTTGTTGAAGGTCGATGGTGAATCCTGGTCTCCAATCCCGGTCGATCACCTGGGGGCCTCGATTGGAGAGTGTCCAGCTTCCGGCGGCACCGTCCTTCACCGCTGCCAGCGTTTTCGCCAGGTCCAGCCCACCCGCCTGGGCAAAGAGCAAGGCCTCGCCCATCGCGAGCATGCTTCCGGCGACAAGAATTTGATTTACCAGTTTCACGAGTTGCCCGGCTCCATGCTCCCCGACATGGGTGATAGAGGATCCCATGGCGGCGAGGATAGGCTTCACGGCCTCGAGGTCGGTAGCCCGGCCGCCCACCATGATACTGAGGGTGCCTTTTTCAGCACCTTCACTGCCACCGCTCACAGGGGCGTCGAGAAAGGATGCCTCCCGCTCTTCCAAGCGCCGGGCAATCTCCTTCGTGGCATTGGGGCTGATTGTGGAACAATCGACGATGCGCTTTCCTTTGATGTCTTCCAAAGCGATCCCATTCCCGCCGAAAAGCACCTCCTCGACATCAGAGGTGTCACCGAGACACAGAACCGTTGTGGCGGCGGCGGCAACAACATCCCGGGGCCTCAAGTGCACCGTTGCGCCCGCTTCCGCCACAGGGCCGGCCTTCCCGGGCGTCCGGTTCCAGACATGAACATCGAACCCCGCCCGCACCAGATTGAGGGCCATGCCCCGACCCATGATACCCAGACCTATAAATCCTACCGATTTTTTCATCTCATCTATCTAAGCTATCAGGTGTGCCCGTTGCGGGCTTTAAGGCTCTTCTGGTGGCTTTACCCCCTGGATCAGCAAGTGCAGGGCACTCAGGCGAGGCATCGGAACGCCCGCGGCCTCACCCTGGCGCAGGGGTTCCCCGAATATGGAATCGAGCTCCAATTCACGTCCTTGAAGAAAATCCAAGAGCGACGACGGGCGGTACGGGCCGAGCCGGTCCGTGAACTCAAGGAGCTTGTCGACATAGCTCTCCTCGATCGGGAAGCCCAGCTTGTTGGCGACGAGACGCAGCTCTTCCATGAGGTCCCGGGCGTATGCGCGGAGGGCAGGCGTGTTCACGAGGTGATCCGTCGGCGTGCCCCCGGCCACGATCGCCAGTCCGTTAAAAGGCACATTCCACATGAGCTTGCGCCAGATAGCCTCTCCCAGCGAAGGCATGACCTTGGCGCGGATATTGGCTCGCTCCAACATCGTGGCGACAGGATCAAGGAGTGAAGCATCATCCGGATCATGGGCACCCAGTTGGACAAAACCCCCGCCGGGCACAAAGCTGCGGATCACACCTGGGGCCACTCGATTCACACCGATCTGGCACAAGCCCGCGAGCACGGGGTTCTTCGGAAAGGCCTTCCGAAGCAACTCGACATTACCAAGTCCGTTTTGGAGGGTGAGCAAAACGGTCCGTTCGTGCAGCAAGGGCGGAAGGGTCTCCACCAGGCAGGCGTTCTGGGTGGTCTTGAGCGCGATGATGACGAGATCGGCGTGCCCGATGGCGATGGTCGACCCGAAAGCCATGGGCTTCGACAACTTGTGGACCGTCCCATCCGCCAGCTCCAGGCGAAGGCCACCGTAGCGCACCGCTGCAAGATCGCTGCGCATGAGAAAACGAACGGAATAGCCCGCCAGAGCGAGGCGGACCCCAAAATACCCGCCGAGAGCACCGGCTCCGACAATGGCGATACTCGGGCTCTGAGAAAGCTTAGGTTCGGCAGTCATTCGGAACCAACAGGTTCCGCCAACTTGCCGCCGGGAGCAAGCTGGAACATGAATCCATTCAGCCTTCTGCTCGCCGGATGATGGTATCGACCGGCGAAGGCTGACGATCGGGAAAGTCCAGGGTGTGGTGCAAACCCCGGCTCTCCTGGCGCTGGCGGGCACAACGGATTATCAATTCAGCCACTTCGACGAGGTTGCGCAACTCCAGGAGCGAAGGCTCCACTTTGAAATTCCAGTAATATTCGTGAATTTCCCGGCGGAGGGTTTGGATCCGCGAAAGGGCGCGTTCCAGGCGCTTTGTTGTCCTTACGATGCCGACATAGTCCCAAAGCGTCCGCTTCAACTCATCCAGGTTGTGGATGAGAATGACGCGCTCATCCGAGTCCTGGAGGTCCCCATCGTGCCAACCGGGGAGGTCCACCGAAGTGCGCTTCAGGTCCTTGATGTATACTTGTACGGATTGCGACGCGCGATGGGCCATGACAACGGCTTCGAGCAGGCTGTTGCTGGCGAGGCGGTTGGCCCCGTGCAGGCCGGTGCATGCGACCTCCCCACAGGCAAAGAGCCCGTCCAAAGTCGAGCGCGCCTCCAAATCGGTGGAAACACCCCCGCAAAGGTAGTGCATGGCCGGGACGACGGGCACCCGGTCCTGGGCCATATTGATGCCATACTTCAGGCATTGATCAAAGATTGTCGGGAAAAGCCGTTGTACCTCCCCCACTGGCCGTCCCGTGATATCGAGCCAGACATGTCGCGCCCCGGAGCGCTTCATTTCACTATCGATCGCCCGGGCGACAATATCCCGTGGTGCCAGGTCGGCTCGTTCATCATAGCGAGGCATGAAGGCCTCACCCTCCAGATTGCGCAAAATAGCACCTTCACCGCGAACCGCCTCACTGATGAGAAACCGATCTTCCGTTCCGGTGTGCAAGGCCGTCGGGTGGAACTGGATGAACTCCATGTTCCGAATTTCCGCGCCTGCGCGGTAAGCCATGGCAATCCCATCGCCCGTGGCGATCGGAGGATTTGTGGAATACAGGTAAACCTGCCCGACCCCACCCGTACATAAGACCACGGCTGGCGCCCGGTATGTTTCCACACAGGATCTCGCTGTATCGAAAACGTAAATCCCCAGAACGCGATTCGGCTCAGAATCGACCGCCAGGCCTTCCTGCGCGAGCTTGCGCGTGGTGATCAAATCGATGCCGAATTTGTATTCACGCAGCTCGATTTTGGGGTGGGCCTCCACATTGTCCAGCAAGGCCTGCTCGATGGCCTTCCCCGTCATATCGCGGACATGGAGGATCCGGCGCTTGGAATGCCCCCCTTCGCGGTGGAGCGAAACGCGCCCGTCATCCATCTGTGAGAAGGCCACGCCCAACTCCATCAGCTCCCGAATCCGCTCGGGGCCTTCAGCGAGAATGGAACGCACGACAGATTCCCGGCAGAGGCCATCGCCCGCTCGGAGGGTATCCTGCACGTGCAATTCGATGTCGTCTGTTTCCGACGTCACACTTGCGATGCCACCTTGGGCGTAGTTCGTGTTGGACTCAGCGCGCTCCTTCTTTGTGAGGATGCAGACGCGCAGACCGGCTTCTCCGAGCTTCAAGGCACAGGAAAGCCCGGCAATGCCGCTGCCAATGATGATGGCATCGAATTTGTATGGCATGGACGGGGAAAGGTTGGGGGACAGGGGCAGCTTCGGGCGACGTGTAAAGGAGGCTCAGACCAGGATGTGGTCGATCAGGCGAACTTCGTCGCACCAGACCGCAGCTGTGAGGAGCGTCTTCCCCGGAACAATTTCGCGCATCGGCTCCATCGTCTCACGATCGACGGCACTCACGTGAATCAGGCGCAAACGGCGGCACTGCGAAATATGGTGGGTGATCTCAGCGAGGACCCGGTCGACATTCGAGATGCCCGCGCGCACGAGGCCGTAGCCTTTCTGCAAACCTTGGTAGAGGATCGGTGCATCCCGGCGCTGGAAATCGTTGAAGAGGGCATTGCGGGCACAGAGGGCCAAACCGTCTTCTGCACGAACGATATCAGCCATGATCACGTCGACCGGGAAATTGAGGTCCTCAATCATCTTTCGCACGACTGCGGCGAGCTGAGCATCCCGCCAGCCCATGACCAACGAGTCGGGCCGCACAATGTTGGAGAGCTTGGCATAAACGGTGCACGCTCCCTTGAAATAGTGAGGGCGTGAAACGCCACACATGCCCGCAGAGCGGCGCAACTCCTCGACTGTGGTCGAATATCCCGGAGGGTACATGGAGGCCGCATCCGGGATAAAGACAGCGTCCACCCCGGCCTCGCGGCAGACGGCCAAGTCCGCTTCACGCGCACGCGGGTGGGTGGATGCATCCTCATTGGGCCCAAACTCACGCGCGTTCACAAAGATGGAGACGACCACCCGATCGGCTTCCTTCTTCGCAAGCTCGATCAATTGCAGGTGCCCAGCGTGCAAGCTGCCTCGAGTCGCCACAAGTGCGATCAGCTTTCCCTGGGAGCGCAGCGCCACGGACTGGGACTGCATATCGTTGACGGATTCAATGATTTGCATTCGAAAGACGCTACCTTAGCGTCCCATGTTCAAAGCGCCGATTGCCGTCGACCTCAAGTTTTAATCCGCTCCCTTTTGCTTGCTCTTTATGATTCGGATCAACGACCACTACCGAAAACTGCAGGCCAGCTACCTGTTTAGCGACATCGCGAAACGGGTAAATGCGTTTGTCGAAGCAAACCCCGACCGGCGAATCATTCGCCTCGGCATTGGCGATGTCACGGAGCCGCTCCCGGCGGCCTGCCGTGATGCCTTCCACGAGGCGATCGACGAAATGGGCGACCGAACAACCTTCCGCGGTTATGGCCCGGAGCAAGGCTACCCTTTTCTGCGCGAGGCGATCGCGGCGCACGCTTATGCCGCCCGCGGCTGCAAGATTGCAGCCGACGAAGTCTTCGTCTCCGATGGTTCAAAGTGTGACAGCGGCAATATTCAGGAGATCTTCGGATCCGATTGCAAAATCGCCATTCCCGACCCGGTCTACCCGGTTTATCTGGACACAAACGTGATGGCAGGCCGGACCGGTGCCTATGAAAATGGCCGTTATACCGGCGTCACCTACTTGGACTGCACACCGGAGAACGGATATGTTCCGGCCCTCCCGACAACGGATGTCGACCTCATCTACCTCTGCTTTCCAAACAACCCCACGGGGGCCGTGGCCACGCGGGAGGCCCTGCAGGCCTGGGTTGATTACGCCCGTTCGAAAGGCGCTCTCATCCTCTTTGACTCGGCCTACGAAGGGTTCATCCGCGACCCGGAAATTCCCCGTTCGATCTATGAGATCGAAGGTGCCCGCGAATGCGCCATCGAGTTCCGCAGCTTCTCAAAGCATGCGGGATTCACCGGTGTGCGCTGTGCCTACACGATCGTTCCCAAGGGCCTGATGGGCGTTGATGGACGGGGCAAAGAAGTCGCCATCCATGGTCTCTGGAACCGCCGCCATACGACGAAGTTCAATGGGGTGGCCTATCCCGTCCAGAGAGCGGCGGCGGCTGTCTTTACGGAGGCCGGCAAAGCGGAGACAGCGAGTCTGATCGACTTCTACATGGAGAACGCCCGAATGCTTCGGAACGCCCTGAGCTCCTGGGGTTTTGACTGTGTCGGGGGGGATAACGCTCCTTACATCTGGATTCGCGTTAACGGGCGTTCGTGGGATTTCTTTGACCGTCTTCTAAATGAAGCCGCTATTGTCTGCACGCCCGGCTCCGGTTTCGGAACTTGCGGCGAAGGCCACGTGCGCCTGAGCGCATTCAACTCCCGGGAGAATGTCGAAAAAGCAATTCAGTGCATGCGATCTGTTTTTCAGAGCTGAGCGCGGGCGAGCCGGTCCGTCGTGCCTTCGCCTTTGTCTGGTGATGTTGGGCTTGATCCCAGCGCTCACTGGCTGCACCCACCTGAAACAATTCTTCGGGATCAATGCTGCGCCCCTGGATGAAGTGCCCCCCGAGGCGACAGAGGGTGAGTTCCCTCCGGTGATGCCAGAGATGGAGGAGCTGTCCGAAGCTGTGCCCGCAGCGAATTCCAGCAGCGCTCCGGAGGCCTCCTTCGTCCCCGCTTTCGCGGCTGACCCACCGGAGCTATTATATCGGCCCGTCCCCATGTTTCAGGAATCGGCTGATCTTGATGCGATTGCCGGGTCCGAAGCCCGCTTTCGGATTGTGGTGAATGAGGCGGGTGCCGTGCTCGAGGCGGTGCTCCTCGAGACGACGCACCCAGCCAACGTTACCGCGGCCAGAGACGCGATCCTGCAAAGCCGCTACCGTCCCATGCGCACGCCCCAAGGCTTCGCCATCCAAGTGACGCTGGAAGAAACACTGGAATTCTGAGCCGGAAGGGTGCGCCTTACGGATCCTTAATTGTAGTCGGCCAGGCCGTGATCCTGCAGGTGAGGTTCTGTGGCCGGCTCAACGTGAATGAGCACATCAAGCACTTC
This sequence comes from uncultured Puniceicoccaceae bacterium, assembly GCA_964403935.1. Lineage (GTDB taxonomy): Bacteria > Verrucomicrobiota > Verrucomicrobiia > Opitutales > Oceanipulchritudinaceae > SLLG01. Next base: position 24,369 of record CAYOIB010000022.1, read on the forward strand.
AGGGTGCATGCTCATGATGTTCCGGCGAACCTGGCGCGCAATCTCATGACCCGCCTCCACGGAAATCTCCGGATCCACTTGAAGATGGAGATCCACCTCAATCAGATCGCCCACATTTCGAGCGCGAAAGTGATGGTACCCGTGAACACCCGATGTCGGAAGAATATGCTCCCGCAAGTCATTCAGGATCTCGAGGGCGGGCGCGCGGTCCAGCAAGTCGTTCACGCTGTTGCTCAGCAAACGTCCCCCTTCAAACAACAACCACCCTCCCAGAAGGAGCCCGCCAAGGGCATCGACAAAACGAAGGGCCTCTCCTCCCAAAGCGGCGACAGCAATGGCGAGGGCCGTGATGATCGAACTGAAGCTGTCGCTCCGATGGTGCCAGGCATTCGCCAGCAGGAGTCGTGAACGGTAGCGATGCGCGATCCGCCGCGTGACAAAGTAAAGGACCTCCTTGGCCGCAATCGAGATAAGCGCCACTGCGGCCGTCCAGAGCGCGGGCCCTCCCTCCGCGGGCGAACGCAAGGAGATGACCGCTGAAACCACCATTCCGATGGAAAAGGCCACGATCATCAGAGCAACTCCAGCCGCTGCAATGGTATTGAAACGATGGTGCCCATAAGGGTGATCTTCGTCACCCGGGATGACCGCCATGCGCAGCCCGAAGAGAACCATCGCATCCGAAGCCAAGTCGGAAAAGGTGTGGAGGCCATCGGCAACCAGCGCACTCGATCGCCCAAACCATCCAGCGAGACATTTGGCCACGCCCAAGGCCAGGTTGACGAACAGACTCAGATAGGTGACACGCCGCCCCGCTATCTCTCCTTCAACCGCAAGCTGCCGTGTGGACCGCATTCCGAAGAAGGAACGTCTTCGTGCGCTCCGTGGCAATACAAGCATGCACGAGAGACTGGAGAGATTGACCCCCTCCAAGACCTCATCACAATTTTAACCCATGTCTCCCTGGCTCATCGAGCTCTTCGGTTCGAAAGAACTCACCCGCACCCTCTGGATGCTTCTTCTGATGACAGTCCCTGTCTGGCTCATCCTTCTCCTGCCAGCGCGCTATCCGTTCGCCCGGCACCTCAGCCACCCCTTTCTTTTTCCCGTGCTTTTCGTGCCTGTCTGGGTGTATCTGGCCTACGTGGCCTATGGCATGTCCAAGATGCCCACGATCACCACAGTCGACTACCAGGCAGCACGAACCGTCGCACGGCACCCGCTCCTCCTGCTGGTATTCATCGCCCACATACAAATCCTGAACCTGTTCCTCGGCTGCGTCATCCGGCAGGATGCCCTCCGTCGCAAAAGCAACCCCACAATCGCCCTCCTCTTCTCGTGGTTCTGCGGTCCCCTCGGGCTTCTCATCTACACCGTACAACGGGCCCTTGGACGCTGAACGAGCGACCTCCCGATAACCTGATCAGGTTTCCAAAGGCGGCAAAGGCGCTTTCCGGATGTCTTCCGTTCGCAGGTGGATGAGAAACTTTTCTTCAAAATACGGCCGCGGGACAATGCTGTGCAAGTCGACGACTCGAAAGGGTGCCAGACCGAGAGGCTCCAGTTCTTCGGCATAGCGCGTCCCCTTGAGGTAGAGGACTCCAAAAGGACACTCCGGACTTCCGCCAACGCGAAGATTCTTCGCGATCCAGGACAGAAAAACAGGGAGCGAGGTGACAGCGCGCCCAAGGATAAAGTTCCACTTCGACTCGAGCTTCTCTGCCCGTTTGTGGACCACCTCGACATTCCTCAAACCCAATGCCTCAACCATCCCGCTGACGGCTTTCACCTTCTTGGCAATGGAGTCGCAGAGGAAAAACTCTGTTTTCGGAAAGACCATTGCCAGCGGCAGGCCTGGCAGACCGCCGCCCGTGCCGACGTCGAGAACGCGGAGACGCGGTTCGAATTCCGCCGCCTTCGCGATTGCCAGGGAATGAAGCAGGTGGCGCTCGATGAAGGCGTCCATATCCTTCCGTGAGACCAGGTTCATCCGGCTGTTCCATTCGCGGAAGAGCTCCTCAAACCGCTGCAGCTTAAGCACAACGGTATCGTCCAATTCAGGAAAATACTCCCGAATCAGATCGGGCGGGCTTTCGGGAGTGTTCATGGTTTCAGTTGCCATCATTCCTGCAGGCGAACGCTTCCGCTGCCCTTTTCAAGGGTGCCAATCTCCCACGCTTTGTGGCCACACGTCCGGGCCAACTCAATCACAGATTCCGAGATTGATGAATCAACCGCAACAACAAGACCAATACCCATATTAAAGACCTCGTGCAGTTCTTCGAAACTCACTTTTCCGGCAGCGGCCAGAGCTTCGAAAACAGCCGGACGCTTCCAGGAAGCCGTATCGATAACAGCATCGCATTCCTTTGGAAGGACCCGCGGGATGTTCCCCGTCAGGCCCCCGCCGGTAATGTGTGCCGCAGCGAAGAAACCATTGCCCTTCCGCTGGCTGGAACGGCGACCGGTGTTGAAGGTGTCCTGAGCCTTCATGATGAAGGCGGCGTAATTGAGGTGTGGCCGCGACAACGCGGTGCCCACTTTCTGCCGTGTCCCAGGCAACGGAAGAAGGTCATCCGGGCCCAGCTTCAACTCCTCGAAGAAGATCTTCCGTGCGAGGCTGTAGCCGTTGGTATGGAGGCCGCTCGATGCCAAGCCGATCAACCGGTCGCCAGGGCGCACGGCCTCACCTGTGAGGATGCGCGCTTTGTCGACCACGCCGACGATCGTGCCCACGAGATCGAATTCGCCCTCGAGGTACACCCCGGGAAGCTCACACGTTTCCCCGCCGACCAGAGCGACGTTGGCCTCCTTGCAGGCGCGGGCCACGCCCTTCAGGAGCGTGACATACGATTTGGGTTCCAGCTTCCCGGTGGCAAAGTAGTCGAGAAAGAACAGCGGCTCGGCACCGCACACGGCGATGTCGTTTGAACAGTGGTTCACGATGTCCGCCCCAAGGTATCGGTATTCACCGGTGAGCGAAGCCACCTTGACCTTGGTGCCCACACTGTCGGTGCTGCTCACGAGGACAGGATGCTTCGCTTTCAGCTTCGAGATGTCGAAAAAACCGCCAAAGCCACCGATCGAGCCCATCGACTCCGGCCGAACGGCGGTCTTCAGCGCCGGCTTGACCTTCTTCAACAACTGGTCCGCCAACGCGATGTCCACCCCTGCCGCTGCATACGCCTTCTTCTGCGCCTGTTTCATCCGGGCAAGATGCTATGTGGCAAGGAACTTTGGCAAGGTCCAATCCGTTCGGGACAGAGGTCGCTCAACAGGCCGAGAGGTCACCGGGCGATTTTGACAGAGAGAGAATCGTCGCGATCATCAACTCGGTGCTGCCCGCCTTCGAAAGAAAGCCGGCGGCTCCTGCTTCGATCATGGTGTTTGCGGTGGCGTCGTCGTCCTGAACGGACAACCCGATGACCACCACATGTGGCCAGGATTGCCGAATGCGGTGAGTCGCTTCGATGCCATTCATCCTCGGCATGTTCAGGTCCATCAGGACGACATGCGGCCGATTCCGATCCACAGCATCCAGGGCTTCAAGCCCGGTGGAGGCCTCGCCCACCACGGTGAGGCGTTCATCCGCGTTGATGATATTGGCAATGCCCTGCCGGACAATAGCGTGATCGTCGACCACGAGCACCCGCGTGCGGTCGTCCAGCGAAGGGGATGCCTGGAGGTCAATCGCCTTCATCAGCACTTCCTGTTGCCGAGCGGGGCCCGCGGACGCCAGCATAACGTGAACCGGCAGGCTCAGCTCAATCTTTGTGCCTTTGTCCGGTGCGGAAGTGATTTTCATACCTCCGGCGAGGGCCTCCACCCGCTCGCGGATACTGAAGAGCCCAAAACGACCGTTGTCTTCACTGGCCGCTCTTTCCGCATCAAAGCCGCTGCCCTCATCGGAGACGGTCACCTTCACGAAGCCAGCCCCACCCTCCAGGGTGAGCAAGGCATGATGCGTAGCGGCGTGCTTCGTGACGTTGAACAACAGCTCGCGAATGCAATCAAAGAGGAGCGCCCGCATATCATCGCTCAGCGTCGGAATCCGGCTCTGTTTCTGGATGTTTGTCTTCAAGCCATGCCGTGTGTTCATTTCCCCCGCAAGCCACTGCAAGGCCGGCACCAAACCCCCTTCGTAAAGAATTGGAGGGCGCAACTGACGTGTCAGGTCGCGCGCGGCTTCGGCCGCCTCGGTGATCCAGCGAGCCGTCTGGTCCACGGCCTCTCTCCCCTCCCCATCCAGAGCCTGGTGCCGGACAACATTGATCTGCATGCTTGCGGCAACGAGCAATTGCTGGAGATCGTCATGCAGGCGTGCGGCCAGGCGTTTTCGTTCGCGATGTTCCGCCGAGGCAAGTTCACTCGCCATGGCCCGAAGCTTGTTCGTCTTCTCCTGGAGCTCGGCCGTGCGTTCGGCCACTCGCATTTCGAGGGTCTCGTTCAGCCGTTGCAGCTCTCGCTCCCGCTTCCGAAGGTTCTCCTCAGTCAGCAATCGTTCGCTGATATCGCGTACGATCTTCGAGGCACCGATGATTCGCCCGAAGCCGTTCCGCACTGGCGAGACGGTGAGCGACACGGCCACCGGCGTCCCGTCCTTTCGTAACCGGGTCGTCTCATAATGATCCACCCGATTCCCCTCCCGGATTCGCCCCAAGATCATCTTTTCCTCATCCACCCGGCCCGAGGGAATAATCGTCATGACCGACTTGCCGACGATCTCGCCGGCCTTGTACCCGAACAGGCGCTCGGCCGCGGAATTCCAACTCGTGATGACTCCGCTGGTGTTCTTGCTGATGATGGCGTCGTCGGCAGATTCAACAATGGCTGCAAGATAGGCGGCGGCATTGCGCCCGACCCCGCCTCCGCACTCCCCCCCCAACGCATCCGTTCTCACCTCGGGTGAAGCACACGACCGAGGCACAGGAATGCCTTCAAAATCGCCTTCGCTTCCATCAGTCGCCATTTCTAAAGCTCGCACCTTCTCCACTATTGGTCAAGTTGTCGCGCTTCAAGAATCCTCGGCACCTGACCGCTGCAAGACCCTGCCAGGAATCGTTCCTTACATGCTTCACCGCCTCAGGTTCGGCCTCCCACCAAAGGCGTACAAGCGAAACGACGACTGCCTGAACAGTCGCCGAAAATAAAGGGTTTGGATCCCCCGAAAGGCTAAGAGGCCGGGAAGAACTTAGGCCTTCTCGGCGGCTTCCGCCTTGGCCGCCTGCTGCTTCGCATAGAGGGCACTGCGCATGTGCTTCTTACGGCGCAGGGCCAGCTGCCGCTGACGGGTCGCGTTGGGCTTGGCACCCGGCTTCTTTTTTTGCGAACGGCGCTTGCCGTATAAGGGATTGATACGTCCGGACATGGTTCTGTTTGCTTGAAAAAAATAAAAGGAGAGAGATTGCTCCGCCCTAAGGGGACCTGGCGAGAAAAAACGCTCCTTCGTCGAACAGCTTTTGACGTTGCCGAGGCCCTTCACTCCGTCAAGCTCCCCCGCCATGCGATTCTCGCCATCCAAAGAAGATTTTTGTCGCCTCGCGCACGAAGGTAACCTCATTCCGCTAACCACGGATCTGATGGCGGATTTCGAAACCCCGGTTTCCGTATATTCAAAGCTCAAGGAGTCGGGGCCCGCTTTCCTTCTGGAATCTATCGAAGGGGGAGCTAACGTCAACCGCTACTCTTTTATTGGGTGCCAGCCGCGCGTCGTTATCGAGTCCAGGATCGGAGCCCAAACCACCATCACGACGCGTGGAGCCAAGCCACGCACGGTACCGACCCCCCAAGATCCTCTCCGCCTGATTGAGGAAGAAATGGCACCCTACCGGCCGGTCCGGTTGCCCGACATGCCCCGTTTTATCGGCGGAGCCGTCGGATTCCTCAGCTACGATTATATCCACTGTGTGGAACCAACGGTCCCCCTGGCAGAGAAGGATGTCCTCGGCATGCCCGTCCTGCATTTTCTCATCACCGACACCCTTGTCATTTTCGATCGTGCGCGGCAGACGCTCCGCCTGCTCGTCAACGCCCACGTCGACCATCCGGATCAGGCCGAAGCCGCCTATGAAACGGCTGAAGGGGTTCTTCGTGCCCTGGCAACAAAGCTTGGCCGGGGCCGGGAGATGCCGACGATTCCCATGTATGAGGCCCCCCCGGTTGAGCCCCCACCGGGAAATTTCTCGCCGCAGGACTTCAAGACCATGGTCGAAACCTGCAAGGACTACATCCGGGCCGGAGATGCGATCCAGATTGTTGGAAGCCAAAGGTTTGAGAAGTCATTCACACCCGACCCCCTCTCTCTTTACCGGGCGCTTCGAGTCGTGAATCCCTCCCCCTACATGTTCCTCTACGACCCGGGGCCCTTCGCCTTGGTGGGTGCCTCCCCCGAGGTCCATGTACGCCTCACAGACGGCCTCGCCGAAATGCGGCCAATAGCCGGGACCCGCCCACGCGGGGCCACTCCGGAGGCGGACCAACAGCACGAGGAAGACCTCCTGGCCGATGAAAAGGAGCGCGCCGAGCACCTCATGCTGGTCGATCTAGCGCGCAATGACCTCGGGCGCGTGTGCCAATTTGGATCCGTCGAAGTCCCCGAATACATGATCGTGGAGCGTTATTCACACGTTATGCACATTGTTTCCCAAGTTGAGGGACGCATCGCCAACGGTTGTTCCGCCTACGACCTCATGCGCGCAACCTTCCCCGCCGGAACCGTCACTGGCGCGCCCAAAGTTCGCGCCATGCAAATCATTGCAGAGCAGGAGCAGGATCAGCGCGGTCCCTACGCCGGAGCCGTTTGTTACTTTAGCTACGACGGAAACCTCGACAGCTGCATCACCATTCGAACCGCGCTCCTCAAAGAGGGGAAGCTCTACATCCAAAGCGGTGCTGGGCTCGTGGCTGACTCGATCCCGGCGAGCGAGTATCAGGAGACCTTGAACAAGGCCGGGGCCCTCTTCAAGGCAGTCGCCGTCGCTGAAGTTATGCCCACTTCGGAAAATCCTTGAGGCAGTTCCCTCAATGGGGGCCATAAAAACCGCCATAAGGGCTGATTAGGACCGTTTGAGAGGCGGGAATATCCCGCCAAACCGGCTGCCGTAGACCCGTTTTCGCATAGCCCGAGCAAGGGTGCGCTTTGCTGGCCTCACTTTGCACGGGCGATTGCAAGTTGCCCGTGCATTTTGCCTCTGTCCAGGGATTGGCCGAGTTTTCAAAAATTCTATTCCCCTTACGGAGCAATTACTTAGAATAATTTCCGAGTAATTGGCAAGGCACCTGCACAAGAGGGGCCAATGATCTCGATAACTCATGGCAAGGTGTTTGCCGCCGGAATTCGCCCGCCCCACTCGGCTGGGCCATTCCATTGCCAGTTGGTGCGACTCCTGGCCGCTGATTGGCCACGACCACTAACATCCCCGATTGGAATTATTCCATCTCAGCCCACCTCCCAGTCATTCGATGACAGGGCGCAAAAATCTTCCCGCAGCCGTGGGCTGAAGCTTGATCGCCAGAGGTATCGATTTCTCAAACCCGCTCAAAGCCAACCGAAAAGGTAGAAGAAGAACCATTATGAATAGCCCGCATCCAACCGAAGAAAACATCTGGGTCTCCAAGACCCGCACACCGGACCTCGACCAAGCGGAAGATGTCCGCAACCTGCCGAGCTCCGAACGCAGCGCCATCAAGATTTACCTTCAGGAGATTGGAAAGACCCCGCTCCTGAAGCCTTCCGAAGAAGTGGAGCTGGCCGCCATGATCAAGAACGGCAGCCATGAAGCCCGCGAGAAAATGATCAAAGCGAATCTGCGGCTCGTTGTGAAAATCGCTCACGATTATGCAAATTTCGGCCTGCCCCTGCTGGACCTGATCAGCGAAGGCAATATCGGCCTGATCAAGGCGGTGGAACGTTTCGATCCCAACAAAGGGGGTAAGCTCTCCACCTACGCGGCCTGGTGGATCAAACAATCGATTAAACGGGCCCTGGCCAATCAGAGCAAAACGATCCGCCTCCCCGTTCACCTGGTCGATAAAATCGCCCGCATCCGGCGCACAGCCAACGAACTGGAAGAAGAACTCGGACGCGTCCCGACGGATGATGAACTGGCCCATGTTCTCGAAATGTCCGTCAATAAAATCGCTCACCTGAAATCTGTCTCTGTCCGGCCCACCAGCCTGGACGCACCCGTGGGCGAAGATGAAGGCACCCGCTTTGGGGACCTGATTGGCGACGAGAACAGCATCAACCCACTCGATTCCCTCAAGAACAAGAGCCTCCTTAACGACCTGAACTCAATGCTCGACAGCCTCGATCAACGCGAGGCGGATATCATTCGGATGCGCTTCGGGATTGGAGGCGACAAGCCAAAAACCCTGGAAGAAGTTGGGGAACTCTTTGGGATCACCCGCGAACGGGTGCGCCAGCTCCAAAACATCGCCCTCGCCCGCCTGCGGCGCACCTTGGCCGCCAAGGAAAAACAGCGCTCAAAGAAGGAGATTCGCGAAGAGGACATCTCGCGCCAGCGCATGGCCGTCATGCAAGAATTCTACCGCCTGAATGTTCAGCCCAAAATGACGGCAAACTGAGGGTTCCGCTTTCATCGGTTACACAGTCGATTCTGAGGGGCCCGCCGGAACAGCCAGCGGGCCCTTTTAATTAAGGGTTTTCGCAACAAGCTTCAGAGCTGCCGCACGTCTTGCTCCTTTTCCATTGTCATCCCCGATCTCTCCGGAACAGCAAACGCTACATGAGAACAGGCTACCCACTTCTGGCCTTCCTCGCGCGGCTTCTTTCTCCGGGAATGGGCGACAACCTCTGAGCGACCCGAGTCGACGACAAATCCACCCTCAGCGGCATCGCCCATCCTGAACTCTGTCAGCGGCCCACAGCCATGGGCGGTGTCTGGACCTTCGGAGCGGTCGACAACAACCTGCTTATCCGCCGAACAGGTCTCCAACGACATCCACGCAAATATTAGATAGAAGGACACGGCCGGCGGGCCCACCGGCACCACCGAAAAGTGACCAAAATGGCTTCTCTTCAGCCCAAGCCCTCGATTCTACCCCCCTTAAACATCCCCCACCGTCCGGGGATTTGGGAAAAAAGAGTTGATTCCTGCTGAGGCCGCACATAGCGTGTGTATGTTCATCCTCAAAGGCTTAAACAATTCATCATGAAAATCGCTTCAAAAATCCTATCTGTCGTCGGGACGCTTCTGCTTTC
>CAYOIB010000023.1:0-1650 GCA_964403935.1 uncultured Puniceicoccaceae bacterium
ATGGCTCGGCTCACCGGCTCACCGATTATCGGATTGTGCTTCCAGGAGATCGAGAACCCGGCGGGCGCTGTCGGTGATGACGGTGCCTGGGCCGAAGATAGCTTGGGCCCCGTTTTGGTAGAGGAAGTCGTAATCCTGCGGGGGAATGACTCCGCCGACGATGACAAGAATGTCCTCACGACCGTGGGCGGCCAAGGCTTTGACAAGTTCGGGGAGCAGCGTTTTGTGCCCGGCGGCGAGGGAGCTCATGGCCACGACGTGGACATCGTTCTCAACGGCTTGGGCAGCCGTCTCCTCAGGCGTCTGGAAGAGCGGTCCGACATCGACATCAAACCCGATATCAGCGAAGGCAGTGGAGACGACTTTGGCCCCGCGGTCGTGGCCATCCTGTCCCATTTTAGCGACGAGGATCCGGGGTCGGCGGCCTTCTTTCTCGGCGAAGGCATCGGTGCGTGCCTGCAAGGAATCGAGTGCCCCGCCCTTACCGAACTCCCGGCTGTAAACACCGCTGATGGAGCGGATGACGGCTTTGTGGCGGCCAAAGGCTTTTTCCATGGCATCTGATATTTCTCCGAGGGAGGCATGTGCCTGTGTGGCCTCGATGGCGAGGGCGAGCAAGTTGCCGCTCCCGCTTTCGGCCGCTTGGGCGATGGCGGTGAGGGCCGAGCGGCATTTGGTTTCGTCGCGTCCGGCGCGCAGCTGTTCCAGTCGACGGATCTGACCTTCGCGAACGGCGGAATTATCAACATTGAGGATTTCAAGGGGGTCCTCTTTTTCGAGGCGGTATTTATTGACTCCGATGATGGTTTCCCGGCCGCTATCGATCCGAGCTTGGCGGCGGGCAGCTGCTTCTTCGATCCGCATTTTCGGGATGCCGGTTTCAATGGCCTTGGCCATTCCCCCGAGGGATTCGATTTCTTCCAGGTGCGTCGCCCCGCGCCGCAAGAGGGCGTCGGTGAGGGCTTCGAGGTAGTAGCTGCCGCCCCAGGGGTCGATGATCTTACAAATGCCGGTCTCCTCTTGAAGGAAAAGCTGGGTATTGCGGGCGATGCGGGCGGAGAAATCCGTTGGCAGCGCGATCGCTTCATCGAGGGCATTGGTGTGCAGGCTCTGGGTATGCCCGAGGGCGGCCGACATTGCCTCGATGCACGTGCGGGCAACGTTGTTGAAAGGATCCTGTTCGGTGAGGCTCCAGCCGCTGGTCTGGGAGTGTGTCCTCAAGGCGAGCGACTTTGGATTCTTCGGATTGAATCCCTGCACGATCTTAGCCCAAAGGACGCGAGCGGCCCGCATTTTTGCCACCTCCATGAAGTGGTTTTTTCCCTGTGCCCAGAAGAACGACAAACGTGGCGCAAAGGCATCGATATCGATTCCGGCAGCAATCCCGGCACGGATGTATTCAAGGCCATCTGCAAGGGTGTATGCCATTTCAAGGTCCGCTGTCGCACCCGCTTCCTGCATGTGGTAACCCGATATCGAAATCGAGTTGAACTTGGGCATATTACGGGATGTGAAGGAAAAAATATCCGCGATGATGCGCATACTCGGCTCAGGAGGGTAGATATAGGTGTTGCGCACCATATATTCCTTGAGGATGTCGTTCTGGATAGTCCCGGCGAGTTCCTCCAGCTTGGCCCCCTGCTCCAGCGC
>CAYOIB010000023.1:1750-33150 GCA_964403935.1 uncultured Puniceicoccaceae bacterium
TGTCGTTCTGGATAGTCCCGGCGAGTTCCTCCAGCTTGGCCCCCTGCTCCAGCGCAGCGACAATGTAGAAAGCGAGGATCGGAATGACCGCCCCATTCATGGTCATGGAGACAGACACCTTGTTGAGTGGGATCTGGTCGAAGAGCACCCGCATATCGAGGAGTGAATCGATGGCGACGCCGGCCTTTCCGACATCCCCGACAACGCGAGGGTGATCGCTATCGTAGCCCCGGTGTGTCGCGAGATCGAAGGCGACCGACAGGCCCCGCTGACCAGCCGCGAGGTTCCGGCGATAGAAGGCATTCGACTCTTCGGCTGTTGAGAAGCCGGCGTACTGGCGAACGGTCCAAGGGCGCGTCACGTACATGGACGCGTAGGGTCCCCGCAGGAACGGTGCGATCCCGGCGGTGTAATCGAGGTGCTCCATCCCCTCGTAATCCTCGGCGGTGTAGAGCGGCTTTACCGGAATTTGTTCGAGGGTGTCCCAGACGGTTTCATCTACCGGCTTCGAGACCTCGGCTTCAAAGGCTTCCTTCCAGGCCTTGAAGTCAGGCTCAGTGGACGCGCCGCGATAGCAAAATGTGGAGAAATCTTTCATGGCTTCGGTTCTAAAAATCAATCGATGGAATTGGAGTTCAGCACACCCACTCGCTGAAGGAGGGCGCGGTTGACCTCGTAGTTATTGACGCGGACATGGATGAAGTCCTCGACCCCCGCTTCGCGCCACGCGGCCTCATTGGAACCGGGATGGCCCGCCAAGAGTAGATAGACGCCGGGGGCGGCCTCTTTGATTGCCTTGGCCAAGCCCGGAACGACGGAAGCGTAGGTTTCGTCGTCAGAAGTGATGACCGCGATGCGTGGTTTCTCTTCCCGCACGGCCGCCACGGCAGCATCGGCGTTGGGGAAATCCTGGTTGCTGTCGACGGCGAACCCCCCGATCAGGAAGAAAGCAGCCGTCCAATCGGCTCGCATCCGGTAGCGACGGGACGCGCCGATATTAAGTTGGAGGATCCGTGGCGGGCCGCCCGGTGCCTCCGCAGCCTTCATGGCGGCAAGGCGCAAGATCTCGTAGTCCTCCGCCAAGCGCGAAAAAGGAATGGCCTCGACCGTTTCGATCCGCCCGACGCTCGATGCCTCGAGGGCGGCTGACAAGTCGCCGAGGGTGGCCCCCGCCCGAACAGCAGCAAAGGCGGCCTCCATGCGTGCCTCCGCATCCCTGGCCTCCTTCAGGCCCGCGATCGCCTGATCTTTTGTCGAAGCCGAATGGGTTCCTGCGTATGTCTTGACTGTGGCAATCCGTTCCTCGCTTTTTCCGGCGTAATCGATTGTGCGTGGTTCGAGTAGCTTGGCATCGACCTCAGGATACTGATTCGTCCCCACCAGAACATCCTTGCGGCGGTGGAAATTCTTCAGCTTTTCCGCGCGGGTCTTCGCCACCCAGTGCTGTGGCATCCCATCGCGAAGAGCCGCGACCATTCCACCGCCTTTCTCGATCTCCTGGAACTTCTCCCAAACCGTCCGCGCCATCTGGTCGGTGAGATTCTCAAGCGCCCAGGATCCACCAGCAGGATCGACCACTTTTGTCAGGTCACACTCCTCTGCGAGGATGGGGTGCACGTTGCGGGCGATCCGGCGGGAAAAAGCATCCGGCTCGCGAACCACTTCATCGAACGTCCCGATGTGAAGGCTATCGCACCCACCGAGCACAGCCGCAAAAGCCTCACTCGTCACTCGAAGCATACCGGTGTGGGCGTCGAATTTCGTCTTGTTCCAAAGCCCGGTACGGACGTGGAGGTGCGTGGTGCGCGCCGCTGGCGGGATCTCCAGGATCTCCTGGATGCGATTCCACAGCATGCGGGCTGCGCGGATCTTGGCGATCTCGAGGAAGAAGTCCGATCCAACCGAGAGAGAGAGGCGGATCCTGGGTGCCACCTGATCCGGGTCCAGCCCCCGGCTCTTCATCTCCCGCAGGTAGGCCACCGCGGTGGCGAGCACGCAGGCAAGTTCTTCAGAGGATGAAGCGCCCCCATCGTGATAAACATGGCCCTGTGCACATGCCATCTGGAAGCCCGGAGCGACCTCCCGGCCAAAGCGCATGAGCATTTCCATCTGATCGAATTGCGAAGTGAGCCCGCCCTTGAGGCTCCCTTCAGCCACGAGCAAGCCAATGGGGTCGCTTTCGAGACAGCCTTTCAATTCGGCCAGATCGATGCCGGCACTCTTGACGTATTCAAAGAACAAGGCGGCGAGGGCGGCGGGCGCGGCACCGGCCCTCAACCACGTGGAAATTGCATCGAGGCGGACCCCTTTGAAGAGGGTTTCCATATCAGCGAAGGTCGCCAGACTGACGCCGCAGCGACCCACTGCACGGACGTTTTCTTCCGAGGGGTTCTGACCTGCCCGTGTTGGAGCATCGAACCAAAGGTTCAATTCGTCCTGTCCCCTCTCCAGCTCGTGGAGCATAACGGCGTTTAACTCACGCGGGGTGGGCTCAAAAAGTTCCTGTGAAATGCGCCATGGACAGGTCCGCCGCCCACCTGCATGGGCCGCCCGGGTGGCCAAACCCTGTCCGGGCAATTCAGTCGCATGAGGAACGGCCGACAGCGAATCCCGGTCGTAGATCGGCTGGATGGAGAAGCCTTCATAGGTCGGCGTGGTCATTGATTTTTCGAAAGGCGCTCCCTTCAGAAGAGCTTCCGCAGCGGCGCGCCATGCCTCTGGCGACGGCACCGCAAAATCATCCTTCAATCCCAGTGGTTCCCGCATCTGTTGCATTTTCATGACATGAGTTCTTTAATACCGGCAGCGCCGTCTCGCAAACTGCCTTCTTTCTGACTGTCCCGATTTTTCGGGAAATCCGGAACAAATGACAAGACCTTTCTAAAAGAATATCTAATCCATACTTTTCCTAACATGAAGTTCTGTAATATTTTGACTTGCCTTCTGAAAGAGCAAAACCGTAAGAATCCATGCAGTTTTTCAAAGACCTTCTAAAGGACCTGAACCATGATAGAATACATAGATCATCTCGGCATCGCCGTAAAATCCATCGAGGAGAGCCTTCCCTACTACGAGCAAACGCTTGGTCTGAAGTGTGAAGCGATCGAGGAGGTCGCCTCGCAAAAGGTGAAGACGGCATTCTTCAAGGTTGGGCAGACCTATCTTGAGCTTCTGGAGCCGACATCGCCCGAAAGCCCGGTGGCAAAATTCCTCGAGCGCAATGGAGAAGGCATCCACCACATAGCGTTCCACACAAAGGATGTGGCGGCTGCGCTGGCACGTTCGAAAGAATCGGGCGTCCGCCTGATCAACGAAGCGCCTGTTCCAGGGGCGCATGGAAAACAGGTGGCCTTCTTGCACCCGAAGTCGACCCACGGGGTCCTGACTGAATTCTGCATGGACGCATCCAACGCTCACCCTGAAATGGAGAAAAACAATGCCCATTGATCCGAAATTACTCGCCGACCTCAAGGAACGCCGCGACGCCGCCATGGCCGGCGGCGGCAAGGATAAAATCGAGAAGCGCCACGAGAAGGGCATGATGAGCGCCCGTGAGCGGGTCCTCGCGCTATTCGACGAAGACACCTTCCAGGAGTTTGGCACCCTCGCCGAGCACAGCTGCACGCGCTTCGGGATGGAGAAGCGGAAGATGCCGGGCGATGGTGTCATCACGGGCATCGGTTACGTTCACGGGCGGCCGGTGGCGGTCTTTGCCCACGACTTCACCGTTGGGGGGGGTGCCCTCGGGCGGATCCACGCCAAGAAAGTATGCGACCTGATGGACTTTGCCCAGAAGGCGGGGATGCCCGTTGTCGGCATCAACGACTCCGGGGGCGCACGGATTCAGGAGGGGGTCGACTCCCTGTCCGGCTACGGCCAGATCTTCTTCCGCAACGTGCTCTTGTCCGGACTAGTGCCGCAGATCGCAATCATTGCGGGGCCCTGTGCCGGCGGCGCGGCTTATTCGCCAGCGCTGACCGACTTCATCATCATGACCCGGGAGAACGCGAACATGTTCATCTGTGGGCCACAGGTGATCAAGGCAGCCACCGGGGAGAACGCAAAGCTCGAACAGTTTGCCACCGCTGACGCACACGCTGCCGTCAGCGGAAACATTCACCTGATCGCCAACGACGACGGCCATGCGCTGGATCTGGCGAAGCAGTTGATGAGCTACCTGCCCTCAAACAACCTCGACGATCCTCCACATGATCTTTCGAAAAACGTGAAACTTGGGGAGATCGCGCGCTTCAATCAGATCATTCCGAGCGACTCCAAGAACCCCTTCGATGTGAAGGCTGTCATCGACACCCTCGCCGACGACGGCACGTTCTTCGAAATCATGCCTGACTTCGCGAAGAACCTCGTGACCGGTTTTGCCCGGATCGACGGGGTTGTTGTTGGGATCATCGCGAACCAGCCGATGGTTAAAGCGGGCTGCCTCGATATCGACAGTTCGGATAAGGGAGCGCGCTTCATCCGCGTGTGCAATATCTATCAAGTCCCACTGGTGAACCTCGTCGATGTTCCCGGGTTCTTCCCCGGACTTGCCCAGGAGCGGGGTGGCATCATCCGCCACGGGGCCAAGCTGCTCTTTGCCTATGCCTCGGCCACCGTTCCGAAAATCACCATTATCCTTCGCAAAGCCTATGGCGGGGCTTATCTGGCCATGTGTTCCTCCGACCTTGGGGCGGACTTGGTCTACGCCTGGCCGACCGCTGAGATTGCGGTGATGGGGGCCGATGGTGCCGTAAGGATCATCTTCGGGCGCGAAATCGCAGCGGCCGACGAGCCCGAAGCCAAATTCAAGGAGCTCTTCGATCATTACCGGGAAGAGTTTGCGACCCCCTACCAAGCGGCACGCAACGGACTGATCACGGATGTTATTGATCCCGCGCAAACACGCACCATGGTTTCGCTTGGGTTGCGCACCCTGCTGAGCAAGCGGGAAACGCGGCCACCCAAGAAACACGGAAACATCCCACTCTAAAACCCACGCTTCATCTTCGGCTATGACTCAGGACGCTATCTCTGCCTTCGTCGATTCACTGACACACC
Source organism: uncultured Puniceicoccaceae bacterium (assembly GCA_964403935.1). Taxonomy (GTDB): domain Bacteria; phylum Verrucomicrobiota; class Verrucomicrobiia; order Opitutales; family Oceanipulchritudinaceae; genus SLLG01. The sequence goes on from CAYOIB010000023.1 coordinate 6,809, forward strand.
TGACAGGATTCTTCATCGTCATTACGGTTCTGCTCCTCCTCTGGGGCACGACTGTGGCCATCGGAAGCATCTTCGTCAGCTGGGAGGCCTCACGAAAGCAACAGACGGCTCCGGCTCCCTCTGCTCGACCCGCAGCGGCTACGGTGCCGACGACTTCAATGGAGCCGGAACCCGAAGAAATCGCTGCCGTTTCGGCGGCCATTGCCATGCTGATAGGCAGCGGCTACCGAATTCTCTCCATCCGCACACATGCCGCCGACTGGAGCCTCGAAGGGCGCCGGCAGCACTTCGCTTCCCACAAGATACGCTAATCCACCCTCCTATCCTTCAAATACGTTCCAAAGAACATGAAAAAGCATTTCCGCATCACAGTTAACGGCAAGGAATTCGATGTCATTGCCGAATCCGTCGACACCGCTGACGCCCCGGTTCAGTCCAGACCCGCCACCGTGCCAATTCCCGCAGCGGTCCGCTCCGGCGCCGCCGCCGTCTCTGCCCCTCCCGCCGCAGCGGCGGCCCCTGCGACGACGGCTGGAGCGGGCGACCTGCCGTCTCCCCTGTCGGGCAAGGTGGTCTCGATCGACGCGCCTGCCGGAACAGCCGTAAAGACGGGCGACCAGGTCATCACTCTTGAGGCGATGAAGATGAATACCGTTATCGCGGCCCACATGGATGGCACGGTCAAGAGCATCGCTGTCCAAGTCGGCGATGGCGTTGAAGAAGGCCAGGTCCTGCTCACCATCGCATAGGGAATCGCTTCATGAATTTCCTTCTCGAACTCTGGAGTACAACCGGCTTTGACGAACTGACCTGGCGCATGGTGGTCATGTGGGGTGTGGTCGCCGTCTTGCTCTATCTGGCGGTCGCCAAAGGCTTCGAACCTCTGTTGCTTGTTCCGATCGCATTGGGGGCCTTACTGGCCAACCTCCCGACAGAAGGCGTATTGGAGGGTATGAAAATGTATGGCCAGGAATTCCGGGAAGACGGGACCGGCGGCCTGTTCTACTACTTCTACCAGGGGATCCACCTCGAACTCTTTCCGCCGATCATTTTCCTCGGGGTGGGTGCGCTAACGGACTTCGGCCCGCTCATCGCCAACCCGCGGACACTCCTGCTCGGGGCTGCGGCACAGTTCGGCGTCTTCGCAACGATGATGGGAGCCGTATTATTAAGCTACACGCTTCCTGAAGCCGCAGCAATCGGGATCATCGGAGGTGCCGACGGGCCGACCTCGATCTTTCTGGCAAACAAGCTCGCACCGGACCTGCTCGCCCCCATCGCGGTGGCCGCCTATAGCTACATGGCTTTGGTTCCACTCATCCAGCCGCCCATCATGCGCGCGCTGACGACAGAGGCAGAGCGCAAGATTCGCATGCGCTCCTTGCGCAAGGTGAGCCGGACAGAGAAACTCGTCTTCGCTGTGGTGGTCATGTCGGTCTGCATTCTTCTCGTGCCTCCGGCCTCACCCCTGCTCTTCATGCTCTTTCTTGGGAATTTCCTGCGGGAGTGTGGTGTGGTTGAGCGGCTCAGCAATGCGGCGCAAAACGAGATTATCAACATCGTTACCATCTTTCTTGGCATCAGCGTTGGCATCACGATGAGCGGCGATCGCTTTCTCGACATGCGCACCCTGGGGATCCTGCTGCTCGGCGTTGTCGCCTTCAGCTTTTCTACCGCCGCAGGCGTGTTGGGCGCGAAAGCAATGAATCTCTTCAGCAAGAATAAGATCAATCCGCTAATCGGATCAGCCGGTGTCAGTGCTGTGCCGATGGCGGCCCGGGTCTCTCAGGTGGAGGGGGCGCGGGCCGATTCAAGCAACTTCCTCCTTATGCACGCAATGGGGCCAAACGTGGCAGGCGTCATTGGGACCGCTCTGGTGGCCGGCTACTTTATCTCAGTCTTCCACCCCTAACCACTTCACCTGGTGGCGGTGGGCGACGGGGACTTCCCGTTTGCGTTTCTATGTGGGTGGGAGCCGCTTTCGGCGCTCCCGCTCACAGCCTCGGCCCCATCAGGACTGGCGAACTCAAGCAACTTCCAGTACCCGCCGAGGTTCACCCGGGTGATCCGGCGCGGCGGGTGGCCGACCGTCTCCACAAACTGCTCGAGACCGAAATCCGGCTGAAATCCCAACCGATCGGAAAGTGAGGCAAACCGGCGCTCGACCCGACGTGCCACCCGATTGGAGGAGGTAAAATGGTTGACCACGACCAACGGGGCACCCGGACGACACACCCGAAACATTTCCCGAATCATAGCTGCGGGGTCCGGAACGACCGATGCCACATACATGGCGACCGCCCCGTCAAAAGAACTATCGGGAAAGTCCAGTGATTGAGCGTCCATTTGCAGCAGCTCCTTTACTTGCGGGTAGCGCGGCCCGACGTAGCGGCGCGCCTTCTCCAACATTTCGGGGCTGACATCGATACCGGTCACCTCGACATCAGGCCGGTAATACCGCAGGGAGCGGCCCGTCCCCACGCCAATTTCAAGAATTCTGTCTCCGGGTTTCTGATCGAAGGTCGCGACGGCCCGCCTCCGCCCCTCGTCGACAATTCGGCCAAATACGATATCGTATATCGGGGCGTAAAAACGATAAGCCTTTCTAACACTTCCAAGTTCCATGTTCTCCTGATTGTTGCTCAAGCGTGGGACTTCCGGTAACAGCGTTGCTTCGGGCGACAGCTGACCACACAACAACCTAGGATGCACACGAACCGCCTCCCTGGCAAAAACTTCCGGTAACATTTCTCCGCCGGGAACTTAAATACCTTTACGATAGGGCGAAATTGGGGCTCCCTCGGTGGCATGTTCAAGGTAGCCATTCCCAATAAAGGAGCCCTTTCCGAGGAGGCTGTAACGATTCTCGCCGAGGCCGGATACCGCTGCAAGCGGCACAGCCGGGAGCTCTTCGTCCGCGACCCCGAGCACGGGGTCGAATTCATCTACCTGCGCCCGCGGGACATTGCGATTTATGTGGCTCAGGGCATCATCGACGCCGGCATTACCGGGCGCGACCTCGCGCGCGACAGCCGGGCGGATGTTGAAGAACGCCTCCCGCTCGGGTTTGGAAAATCGCGCTTTTGCTACGCCGTTCCCGCCATCTGCGACCTGAAGCCTGATCAATTCGACGATCTTCGCATTGCCACCAGTTACCCCCACATCGTGCGGGCCGACATGGAAGCACGGGGTGTAAAGGCAACCATTGTTCGCCTCGATGGAGCTGTGGAAATTTCCATTCAGCTTGAGGTTGCCGATGTGATCGCTGACGTCGTCGAATCCGGGCGCACCCTCGTCGAAGCCGGCCTCAAGATCGTCGGTGAGCCCATCCTGTATTCCGAAGCGGTGGTCATCACCCGGCCAAAATACAATGGTTCGCCCGAACTCGAAGCCCTTCTGAAACGAATTCAGGGAATACTCGTGGCGCGCGCCTACGTGTTGCTCGATTATGTTGTTCCGATCGAACAACAAAAAGCGGCTTGTGAGCTGACTCCCGGAGTCCAGAGCCCCACCCTTTCGCCAGTGAGCGACCCAGGCTGGATCGCCGTTGCCGCCATGGTGAAGACCAAAGGCCTCAACCGCATTATCGACCAGCTCTCCGAACTCGGGGCTCAAGGTATCATCGCCCACACGATCCGTACCTGCAGGTTGTAAAGCGATTCGAGGAGACAGTGTCGAGGCGGACGGTGCTCTCCCTGCCCCGCACCCCGGACCCCGTTTCAAGTCGCTTCAAAAACAACTTGATGCAGAAGGCTTCTACGATACCGTCTCCCCGGTTGATGTCTTTCTCTGCAGGTGTCGCTCATGACGAGCGGTGCACGGCGCTGTTATTCTTGCACATCAGCTATCGTAATCATATGAAATTGACCACCAGACTCAGCCTTACGCTCCTGGCGCTAGCTATCCCGGCACTCAGCAGTGCCGCTACGCTAACGCTTTCCATCGTCCGGACGACAATGCCACAAGACCAATGGAACGCAATCGCCGGTGCGGCGCACCAATACGAAGGTATGTTTGCCGGCTACGCAGACGGCTACGGCTTTACCTATAGCATTCAGTCCAACGCAAACTCGATTGATTTCGTGTATTCATTCTCGCACGGATGGGACTGGCCTTTCTACGACCTGTGGCAGAACCAGGTCTTGACCCTTCTGAATCAGAGTCTTCCACCTGAAACCGGCTTCAGGTGGGATGTCCGGGTGAGTGGCGATATGGATCCTGCAACCAACCCGTGGAATGACGTTGGCTGGCTCGGAGAGAATGTCATCGTCCGCGACGGCAACTTCATCGGCTCACCCGTTATTGGGTGGTTCTGGGCAGACAACTGGTCACCACAGGGTGATTTCTGGGCCTTCTCCTATGAGTTTAAGACGCTTGGATGGCTCTATGTTTATAACTTAGGCTATTACTACGCCGATGGAGCATGGTTCTGGATGGGACCCGGCTATAGCTACGCCTGGAAATTCTCCGACGACGGCGGATGGATTCCATTGAGCGATCTCTGATCCTCCAGCCCATCTGATTCCTTTTGAAAAGCCCGCTCTTCAGCGGGCTTTTTCTTTGCCGGGATGAGCACGATTCTGTGCCAGACTTTGCCTGAAACCGGGAAGCAGCCGAGGATTCGGACCGAATCCTTGCTTGAGCCGTTGCCCGCGGCGGATCATTCCAAAGATTCATCGGTGCCCAACGACAGCAGGAAGGCGGTCATCGCCTCGGCATCGGAGCGATTCAGGCGAAAGGCAGGCATCGGCGGCAGGGCTGGGCTCATTCCATTCGGACGTTCCCCGGTCATCAGGTAGTGAATCATTGACTCCGCTGTATAGCCATCGGGAAGCCCCGCCAGCGCCGGGGCCGCACCGACCCATGGCATCGGCACCGAAGGCTCAAACGGAAGAATCGAACCCGTGAGATGGAGCGATTCGATAAAGCGCCCTTCCGCGTCCCTTGGAGAATGGCAGTCGATGCACATCGCCACTTCAAACGTGAGGTAGCGTCCAGCCTCGATCTTCGCCTCCTGGGTATATTGTAACACAGCCGGATCTGCCTCTACCGGAGTCCAGCGACCCAGTCCGAAACCTGCCAAGACCACGGCAAGACCTGCACCAGTCAAAAGAAATCGATTTTTCATCAGGGCATTTCTTGTAAAGATTCAATGACAAGAGCGAGAAAGAACCAATACTACTTCAAAGAATAAGGAATTCTTATCATTCGGACCTCCTGGAATCAGCTTCCATCCCTGATGTTTCCTGTTTTCTGGATACTTGCCGTCATCGACACATCCGGTAGGCTTTGCTCTATGACTGAAACTGTGATGATTTCCGGATGCAGCCGCGGCCTGGGTCGAGCCCTTGCCCAAAGATATCTGGAGGCCGGTCATCGGGTAATCGGCTTCAGTCGAAGCCGCACCGCTGAACTTTCTGATCGATACCCCGACCGCTTTCACTATCAAGCGGTGGATCTCCGCGACCTTGATCGCGCAGGGCCCATTCTGGCCCAGTGGTTTTCGGACCTTGGGTTGGAAGGTTTCCACCACGTCATCCTGAACGCTGGGATGTTATCGGAGATCCGGGATATGAAAGACACCCCGCTGGACGACATGCGGGCGGCGATGGAAGTCAACACCTGGGCAAACAAAATGCTGCTGGATCAGGTGCTTGGAATGCACCTCAAGCCCCGGCAAGTCGTCGCGATCTCGTCGGGGGCTTCGGTTTCCGGCAGCCGCGGCTGGAATGGTTATTCGCTCTCGAAAGCCGCCCTCAACATGCTCATCAAGCTCTATGCCGAGGAAGAGCCCGGGGTCCACTTTACGGCTCTTGCCCCCGGACTGGTGGATACAGCGATGCAGGACTATCTTTGCGGACTCGATGATGACGAAAAATATAAGACCATCCACCGTCTGAAGGAATCGCGCCACACCTCGAAGATGCCTCAGCCCGATGAAGCGGCAGCGCTTCTCTTCAAGGTGATTCCGGAGCTCGTGCATAGACCCAGCGGCAGGTTTGTCGATGTGCGTGAAATGGACCTCAATGCAATCTAGCCGGCAACCGATGAGCTCATCTCCCAATCATCCTGAGGACAGGCACCTTTCCGGTATCGTAGACTTCATGAGCGCACAGCCTCATGTCGAGGCGGTCCGCATGAACCCCACTGGCGACCTGATCTCCCTCGCCACGCTTGGCCGAGTCGATCAAGCGCAGCTGCAACGCGACCTTCGCCGGGCCCTGGAGCGGGCGAGGGAAGCGGCCACCGCCGAGGAAGCCGCCGATCCCTGGAAGCGGGCCAAAGAGGTCGGATTTGTAAGGCGGGAGGTGAAGGCAGGCGTTCAGCTGGAGCGCCCCTCGTGCGAAACGGCACCGCGGTTTTGGGTCTGGCGGGAAATTCCAAGATTGGATCCACCAACGGTCACCTCGGCTAATGACCAAGGCCCGCACGATGAGCACGGACATGAGGATTGGAAGCTACAGGGACTGCTTGCGGCTGCGTGTGGTTTGCTCGGGCTGGTCGGATGGATGATCGAACTCGCTGCGGACGAACGAGGCCCCGCAGCGATCGCTTTCTATCTTCTCGCCCTCATCGCCGGTGGCTGGGAGGCCGCAGGCGACGTATGGGCAAAACTGCGCCATAAACAAATTGATATCCATTTCCTGATGCTTGCCGTAGCTGTCGGCGCAGCATCGATCGGAGCCTGGGGCGAAGGAGCCCTCCTCCTCTTCCTCTTCTCCCTCGCCGGGGCGCTCGAGCACTATGCAATGGACCGCACGCGACGCGAAATCGGCGCCTTGTTCAGTGCCACGCCCAAGGAGGCCCTCGTCCTCGATGCCCAAGGGGCCGAGCGTGCGATAGAAGTCGATCAGGTGCGCCCGGGCATGCGAATTCGCATCCGGCCCGGATCGCTCTTTCCAGTCGACGCGCGCATCCTTCGCGGGGAGACCGCAGCCGATGAGTCCACCCTGACGGGAGAAGCCATTCCGGTGGAGAAAATCAAGGGGGACACTGTTCTCAGCGGCACGATGAACCTTTGGGGATCGGTCGATGCTGAAGTTCTGCGAGAGGCCCGGGAAAGCGCCCTCCAACAGATCATTCGCCTGATTCAGGAATCTCATCGGCTGAAGGCACCTGCCCAACGTTTTACAGATAAGTTTGGAACAGGTTATACCTATTTGATTCTCGGAACGACGCTGGCGCTCTTCCTCTTCTGGTGGAAGGTGATGGAGATTCCTGCGTTCGAGCAAGGCGACCACGGATTTGGAGCCTTCTACCGCGCTATGACGCTTCTTGTCGTGGCCAGCCCCTGTGCCCTCGTCATCTCCATCCCATCAGCCATTCTGGCCTCGATTGCCTGGGGGGCCAGGCGCGGGGTCCTCTTTCGGGGAGGCGCAGCCGTCGAGAAGCTGGCCGAGGTCGATATTGTGGCCCTCGATAAGACCGGCACGCTCACCACTGGCGATCTGACGGTCGCATCGGTGGAGAGCTACCCTGCGGGCAGGGAAAGAGAGATCCTGGAGGTGGCGGTCGCCCTGGAGCGTCACGCCAACCATCCGATCGCACGGGCCCTGGTGAGTCACGGCATCGCCTTGGGGATCGGAGACGAAATTCCTGTAGAGCAGTTTGTCTCCATCTCCGGCTTTGGCGTCAAAGGCATCGTCAATGAGCGGGAGGCCTTTTTGGGACGGCGCGAAGTCCTGCCCGATGATGCTTCGGGGAAGGCATTGGGGGAGATCCCCGGGCCGCCCCCCGGTTTCACGGAAGTCTGGGTTGTCCTTGCCGACGTTGTCGGTCGACTGCTTCTTGAGGATCGAGTCCGCGAAGAAGCGAAGGGCGTCCTTCAGGGCCTGCGGGCCGCCGGCCTGCGGCCTTATATGCTGACAGGAGATCGGTCCGCGGCCGCTCTAGCCGTGGGACTGAAGGTCGGGCTGGACGAAAGTGAGATCCGGAGTGGCCTGCGCCCTGAAGACAAGGTCGCCTTTATCCGGGAATGCTCCGACCAGGGCCACCGCGTGGCGATGATTGGTGATGGCGTCAACGATGCCCCGTCACTTGCCGCGGCTTACGTCTCCGTTGCCATGGGTGCCCGGGGAAGTGATGCAGCCCTTGAGGAGAGCGAAGTGATTCTGATGCAGGATCGGATCGAGCGTTTTCTCAGTGCCTATCGCCTGAGCCGCCAGGCCCGCCGCATCATCCGCCAGAATATCGCAATCGCGCTTGGAACGGTCGTCATCATGGTTGGCATCGCCTTGACGGGATTCCTTCCCCTGAGCATTGGGGTGTTCGCGCACGAAGGCAGTACCGTCGTCGTCGTGCTCAACAGCCTGCGGCTCCTCTTTGGAACCTATTCGAATAGGCCCTCACCGAGCGAGTGACCGCGCAGTCGCCTCGGCGCAGGCCAAGCCATCGAGGGCGGCGCTGACAATACCCCCGGCAAAGCCCGCGCCTTCTCCACAGGGGAAGAGACCAGCCACATCCGGATGCTGAAGCGAAACAGGGTTGCGGGGAATCCGCACAGGCGAGCTCGTGCGCGTCTCGAAACCAATCAAAACACTCTCATTGGTTAGGTAGCCTTTCAATTGAGCGGAAAAAACCTTCAGTCCCGAACGCAAGCGGTGGACAATCCAGGGCGGCAAGATCTCGTCGAGGCGGGCCTTTGCAAGACCGGGAACGTAACTTGATGCCGGCAGGTCGCTGGAGCCACGGCCGCGCATGAAATCCGTCAGCCGCTGGGCGGGGGCGACCTGTCCGCCTCCACCATGCTCCTTGGCCGCCCGTTCAAGAGCCTTTTGAAAGGCAATGCCTCCAAGCACCCCATGCTCCGCGTGAAAAGCCTTTAAGTCTTCAGGTTCGACCCCCACAACCATGCCGCTATTGGCAAAGGGTGAATCGCGTCGGGACAAGCTCATGCCATTGACCACGACTTCGTCGTTGGCCGTGGCTGCAGGGACGATAAACCCGCCCGGACACATGCAGAACGAATGGACCCCCCGCCCATCGACCTTCGTCGCCAGCCGATAGCTCGCGGCCGGCAGAAGGCGGGACCGTTCCTCATTCCTGGGGATGTGATAAATCAAGCTGTCGATGAGGGATTGCGGGTGCTCGATGCGAACACCCACCGCGAACGCTTTTGCCTCGAGACGAATCCCCTGATGGTCGAGAATTTCATAGATGTCCCGCGCCGAATGGCCGGTGGCCAGAATGACACGGTCCGCCTGAAACTCGCGCCCGTCTGCTGTTCGGAGACCGCGCACCCGCTTGTCTTCAATCTGGAGCTCCGTGACGCGGGCATTGAAGTGCACCTCGCCATTGGCAGCCAAAATTGAGGCCCTCATGGCCATGACAACCCTGGGTAAAAGATTCGATCCGATATGCGGGTGGGCATCGATGAGGATCCGCTCCGGTGCGCCGTGCGCCACAAACGTTTCGTAGATCTCCCGCACGGGACCCCGTTTTGTTGCGCGTGTATAGAGCTTGCCATCGGAAAAAGTCCCCGCCCCACCCTCCCCAAAACAGTAGTTGGAATCCTCGAGAACGCTTCCTTCTTTCAAAATCGGCCGCAGGTCGAAGCGGCGGGCCGAAGCATCCTTCCCGCGTTCGAGAAGGATCGGCCGCATCCCCAACTGAAGACAGCGACGCGCCGCAAAGAGCCCTGCCGGACCACACCCAACGATCAACACCTGAGGGGCCGTGTCCGGCACCGGATCGATCGTGGCCTCAGGAGGCTTCTCTCCCGGCAGCGGTCCATCGATCCCCACCTCCACACGCAGCTGGACTTTGATCTGCCGTTGGCGCGCATCGATCGAGTGCTTGCGCAGCCTGAGCTCTCCGATCCGCTCCCCGGGCAGCTCCAGTCTTGCAGCAATCGCTTTCCTCCACACCGCCCGATCCTCGGACTGCTCAAGCGGAAGAACGATGTCGACCAAGGCGGAATCAGGAACAAAGGACGTGGAAGAATCATCGGGCATTGTCCCGCAAGCTCATCACCCGCAGGCGGGTGCGTCGAATCTGAAACGCAGGGGGCCGGACGTTACCCGCAGCGCCTTCAGGCGGGACCTAACCGTTCTTGACGTGGGCGGGACGTCAGGTATTTTCGATCTGCTATCGCGATGACCTTATCATAAGTCCCGCTGTTGGGCCGAATCCCTCTCTTCTCACCTTTGCTTCGATCCTAACTTATCAAAACATGACGCAATCAAATCCCTCAACAAATGAAACCCTGGAAATTGGATTGGTCATGGCCGGCGCTGTCTCTGCCGGTGCCTACACCGCCGGCGTCGTGGACTACCTTCTGGAGGCGCTTGAGTCCTGGGAAAAAGTGCGCGATCAGCCTGGAGTGCCTCCCCATAAGGTCACCCTTTCCGCCCTTTGTGGAACCAGTGCGGGCGGTATGACGAGCACGCTCCTTGCTGTTCTTCAGGATCGAGATTTCGGCCCGGTGCGAAGGGAGACCCCGGAGCCTCAACGAAAGAACAACTGGCTCTACCGGGCTTGGGTCGAGGAGATTGATATCTCGCACTTTCTCAAGACACACGACCTTGAGAAGAAAGACGAACCCCTCCGCTCCCTCCTGGACTGCACCGTCCTCGACCAGATCGTCGACCGGTTTTTTGCGGAACTCCCCCCTCGCCGGGAACCCCGCCCTTATATTTCCAATAAGCTGGACCTCGTCCTGAGCCTGACAAACCTCCGGGGCATTCCCTTTAGCATTGATTTCCAGTCGGCTGCGGCCGAGGCACACGGGCTTTCCATGCATGCGGACTACACCCACTTTCGCTTCTGCCTCGACGCCGATGCTTCTTCGGACATTCGCTGCCTTGATCTGGCGAATCCTGATCCTAACGGCCATCCGGACTGGGCGCTATTACGGGAGAGCACGTTGGCAACGGGCGCGTTCCCCGTCGCCCTGCGATCCCGGAAGATCGCGGCCCGGGTCGGCGATTACCGACAGCAACGCCTTTGGTTCAATCCCATCGACCGCTTGGTGGCCCCTAATTTTGATCCGCAGTGGCCCGACCAGGATCCGCTTGAGTATATCGCCGTGGACGGTGGAGCGATCAACAACGAGCCCTTTGATTACATGCGTCGCCTCATGGGCTCAGGTTCGGAAACCAGTGAGAACCAAGTCATCCTGATGGTAGACCCGTTCCCCGGGATGGATTCGAGCGATGCCGGGGATGGGCAGGACGGCTCTCTTTTCGGGGCTTTCACCGGCCTGTTCTCCAGCCTGAAGAACCAGGCGCGCTTCAAGTTTGAGGACCTCCTCGATTCCTATACGGGCCGCTCGAACCGATTTCTCATCGCGCCCCAGCGCCGGAGTGAAACCAGCAATGAAGTGGTGCATCCCGCCCTCGCCTGCTCCAGCCTCGGTGCCTTTGGTGGCTTCCTCAAACGGGATTTCCGGCTGCACGATTTCTATCTCGGCCGCCGAAACTGCCAGCGCTTTCTCCAGCGCCATTTCACCCTTCGGGAAGACCATTCACTCTTTGCCAGCTGGACCGATGAAATGAAAAACCGCTATCGTGTCACTCGGTCGGATGGGGTGAGTTGCCTCCCCATCGTTCCCCTTGTTTCGGATGCAACTGCGATTGCTCCCATGCATCCGTGGCCGGAATTCAGAGAGGATGAGCTGGCTGCGGTCATGAAAGGCATTGGGCACCGAACAGATGCCGTCTACAAACGCTCCACCGAATCGCTCGGCTTCCTCACGCGTTCCTACCTTTTCATCGGCTGGCTGAAAGTGAGAAAGCAGGTATTTCAAAAGATTGAGAGCAGCCTTCGCGAGGGCTTGAGCGAAGCCCATCTCTGGGCGGAAGCTCCAGGCGCTGCGACCTCACCTGGGCGAGTATCTCCCAAGCCCGGCCAGCACAGCTCCCGCAGGCGCTGAAAAGCGTTTCCCGCCGACCCTCGATCAATGGTAGGGAAGAACAGCCTCTTCCTCAGCCTTCTTTTTCTTTTCCCACTTGTAGTGGGCGTCTGGCAGGGTTCCCCCGAGCTCCAGAAGCTTGTCCTTCTTGAAGATAAGCTCTTCTCGGGAAGTGCCACTCAAGCTGAATATATCCTGAAGGAAAATCGCTTCCTCAGGGCAGACTTCCTGGCAAAACCCACAATAGATGCACCGAAGCATGTTGATCTCGAACCCCTCCGGAGCCTTTTCAACATGCGCGTTCTCAGAGTCGGGAGAGATTTCAGCCGGCGTCACACGAATGGCCTTAGGCGGGCAAACGAACTCGCACAGCTGACAGGCGACGCACTTTTCGCGTCCGTCCGGGTCGCGAACCAGCGTTGGCACACCTCGATATCCCGGTGGGATCTCGGGCCGCTCATCCGGGTACTCCAGTGTCACCGGTGGCTTGAGCATGTTTGCCATCGTGATGCGCAGGCCACTCACGATCTGGGGAAGGTAGGTCCTCTCCGCCAAGCTCAGGGGTTTCCGTTCAACAAGTTTTGTAGCCATGGCTTTGCTTTATTTCAGCTGCTCGATGAGGGCGATGACGATCGCGTAGAAGACCAGATTCGCAAGGGCCAGAGGCAAAAGCATGTTCCAGCCCAACTTCATCACCTGGTCGTAGCGAAAGCGGGGAAGGGTCCAGCGCACCCACATAAAGAGGAACACCATGAACAGCACCTTGAACAAAAAGATCAAGACGGAGAGAATGGCACCGGCCAGGCCAGCGGGCAGGGTAAGGAATGGAAGGGTCCAGCCACCAAGAAACAAGGCCACGAAAACGCCCGACCCAATGATGATATGCGTGTACTCACCGACGAAAAAGAGGCCGAATTTGAAAGCCCCGTATTCCGTATTGTAACCGGCAACAAGATCCGTTTCCGATTCCGGCATATCAAAAGGCAGGCGGTTGGTTTCTGCGAAAAGTGCGACCAGAAAGATAAGGGCCGAGAGAGGTTGAATGAAGATCAACCAGATATGGCTCTGCCCCTGCACAACCCCGAACAAATTCAAACTGCCGCCCACCCACAGGAAAACAGGGAGGATCGAGAGCCCGAGGGCAATCTCGTAGGAGATCATCTGGGCTGTCGCACGGACCGCACCGAGAAAGGGGTACTTCGAATTGGCCGACCAGCCACCGAGAATTATCCCGTAGACGCCCAGTGAGGACACCGCCAGGATGAACAGAATCCCGATGTCCAGATTTGCCAGAACCAGCGGCGAGACCACCCCGCTCTCTGAATCGGTGAACTGTCCGAAAGGGAGAACCGTCATCGTCGCCATCGCCGGAATGAAGGCAATCATCGGCGCGAGGACGTAATAGAACTTATTCACGTGACCCGGGATCGGGTCCTCCTTGAAGAGAAACTTCAGACCGTCAGCCGCCGGCTGGAAAAGCCCGAAGCGCGTGAGGATCCGCCCCAGAATGGGGATCGAGCCAAGGATTGGAATCTGTGTCCGGTTGGGCCCCGGACGGCCCTGGGCCCACGCCGCCACCTTGCGTTCCAAGAGGACGGCGTAACCGGCCATAGACATCACCACCATGATGACGGTGAATGCTTTCAGGATCAGACCTAGAGTTTCAGTGACCATCGGGATAGGTTATGACGGATTGGCCGCAACGGGAGCGGCATGGCGTGGTGCGTAGTTGAGGCCCCGACCCTCGACAAAGGGCAGTCCATCGAACCGGCCGGCATCGACCACAACGCCCGCCCGCGAAATGCCCTCAAACGTCATCGTTTCAAATTCAGGGACTTCGGCCGCCATGGCCTCCCACACTGCAGGCGGGCTTGGCGCGATGTTCTGCCCTCCATCCAATGCGCTGAGGAGCCGCGTAAAGGTGCTGAGCCCGAAGAGGATATTCTTCGGCCCCGGCACCGCCTGGAAAAACTTCTGCACCCGAAACTGCTGGTTCACAAAGGTGCCGGACTTTTCGAATACCGTGAGCAGGGGAATCTCAACCTTGGCCAGTGAGCTGGTATCATTGTGATGCGTGCCCAGGTAGACTACCTGGACCTTCCGAAGCTGCTCCCTGGAGATCCCCGCTGCCGTCAGATCTTCACCAACGACCAGCACCGTACCAACCGTCCCTGCCGCGATCAGCCGACCCAGCTCGACGAGCTCCGTCTCCGGGAGCTTGTCCACCAGACCGGTCAAAAGGGCACCGCGCACGTTCGGGTTGCGATCCGCCGACACCAGTTTCCCATCGCCCTCCCCCGTTCGGCCCACGAGAAATCGTGGAATATCCGAACCGATGGTGTCGCTGATCCGGCGCAAGAGAAACTGCTCCTCGGTGCTGAGACGGCCGCTGCCAACGATGGCCACATCATGATTCTTCAACAGGCTCACCGCCAGCGAAAGCGCTTCATCTGACGAGCAGGGCTTGCCTTCGATTGAATAGCCCGTCAACCGGTCTTCAGCCTCCACCTGCTTGTAGAGGACGCGCCCGCTGTCCGGCATCCAGGTATCGTTCACCAAATCATTCCGGCGGGGCGTAATCCGATAGATCTTTCCCTCCCGGCTGCTGACCACGGTGTTGCAGCCGACACTGGATTCAGTGTCGATCGAGTCAGTCTCCTTGAGAAACCAGACCCGCATCTTAAAGCGAAAGTCGGTCGAGGTCAGCGCTCCAACCGGGCAAATATCGACGGTATTGAGCGAGTAATTATTGGCCAACTCCTTGCCGGGGAAAGTCGTCAGTGTCGTGTAACTTCCACGATCGACGAAGCCCAAAACATCATCCTCCGCCACCTCTTGGGAAAAGCGGATACAACGCGAACACAGGATACAACGTTCGTCGTCGAGAACGACCCGCGGCCCAAGGCGTGTGCGCTTCGGCTTCACATTCTTCTGCTCAATGAAGCGGCTGTAGCCCCGGCCGTAGTCGGTGGCAAATTCCTGCAGGCGGCATTCCCCGGCTTGATCACAGATCGGGCAGTCCAACGGGTGGTTGATCAGGAGAAACTCCATCACACCCTTGCGGCAATCTTCCACCAAGGGGGAGGTTGTCCTCACGTGCATCCCCGGTGCCACCGCCGTTGCACAGGCAATGACAGGTTTCGGGACCCACATGATCTTCGGCGTTCCATCGTCATTGAGGATCGGTTCGCCCGTGCCACGGTCGCGCCCCGGCATCCCCATCTCCACCATGCACATACGGCAGTTGCCCGGAACACTCAGCTTCGGATGGTAGCAGTAATGCGGGATTTCCTTCCCGATCGATGCGACGACGTCGATGAGGTTTGTGCCGGACGCAACCTGCACTTCCTCCTCATCAATGAATATTGAAATCTGTTTTTCTTTATCGGCTTCACTCATGGTAGGAATGCCATCTGGGCCTCAGACGAGGCGGAATGAACGGTTTGCCTGGGTTTCGGGATCGCGCCCCGCAGCATCTTCGAACTTGTCTCGAAACTTCGTTACAAAACTCTGGGTTGGCCAAGCACAGGCCTCACCATGCGCGCAGATCGTACGGCCGGCGATCTGATCGCCGATCGAGACGAGAAGGGAAGCGTCTTCCTTGCGCCCACCACCAGCGACCATCCGGGTCGTCACCTTCTTCATCCAGAGAGATCCCTCGCGGCAAGGGGTACACTGACCACAGCTCTCGTGAGCGTAGAAGGCGTTGATATTCGCCAGCACTTCCACGATGTCCACACTGTCATCGATAACGATAACCGCCCCCGAACCGCTCATGGAACCGGCCGACATAGGGCTGTCGAAATCCAAGGGGATATCGTCAATGCCCCACTCGAAGGCTTCACCGTTCTTGTTCTTGCCGCTGAAGCGCTCACCGGCCCGCAGAACCTTGGCCGAAGAACCTCCCGGTATGACGGCTTGCAAAGAGCGGCCCGGCTTGAGGCCCCCGCCAATTTCATTGATGAGCTCACCATAGGTGACCTTTCCACACTCAAGTTCGTAGTAGCCCGGATTCTGCACCTGCCCGCTGAGGCACCAGATTCGGGTGCCGGAGTTCCCCGGCGTCCCGATTTCTGAATAAGCTTTCCCACCCATCGCAACGATATGCTTCACGTTGCAGAGTGTCTCGACGTTATTGACAATGGTCGGACACATGTAGAGCCCCAGGGCAGCCGGGAAGTAGGGCGGCTTGATGCGCGGGTAGGCGCGCTTGCCTTCGAGTGATTCGATCAGCCCCGTTTCCTCGCCGCAAATGTAAGCCGCCGCACCGCGGTGCACCACGATCTCACAGGAAAAATCGCTCCCGAGAACATTGTCCCCAACGTAACCCTTGCCCCGGGCCGCCTCGATTGCTTCATTCAGGATGCGCGCGCCGTGCGGCATCTCTTCCCGGATGTAGATAAAGGCTTGGGCTGCCTGGATGGCAAACGCAGTGATCATCATGCCTTCGATCAACTGGTGCGGATCCTTGTGCATGATCTGCCGGTCCTTGAAGGTGCCGGGCTCGGACTCGTCGGCATTGCAAATCAGGTAGATCGGCTTGCCGCTGCGACGATCAAGGAACTTCCACTTCATCCCCGCCGGGAAGCCAGCGCCACCGCGTCCGCGGAGGCCGGAATCCAGCACTTCCTTGCAGATCTCCTCCGGCTTCATCCCGAAGGCCTTTCTCAGCTCACCATACCCGCCCCGGGCTTCATAAGCTTCAAGCGTGCCATCGTAGGCGGGGTCCTCCGCGTCCTTGAGGAGGATGCGGTGCTCTTTCGGATGGGGCGTGGATTTTTGAAATGTTGGCATGTCGCGAGTCGGCATGGTCAGTCTTCCGGGTTGGCGGTTGCCGAGACGGACTCGGGTGCGGCAGGTGTCTCTTCCTTGATCCGGGCACAGAGTGCGTCCACTTTCTCCGGCGTCACATTCTCGTAGAGGTCGTCGTCGACCATCAGAACCGGAGCCGTGCCACAGCTGGCCAGGCATTCGGCGAATTCGATCGTCACCCGGCCATCGGGCGAAATGGCGTCCAGCTCGGTGTCAAAGTTCGCTTTCAGCCGATCGCATATACTGTACCCGCCATTCAAGGCGCATGACAAGGTCCGGCAGACGCGGATATGACGCTTCCCGATCCGGTGCTCCCGGTAGAAGGGATAAAACGAGACAACTTCCCGCACGTTGATCGGCGTAAGGTCCAACAGTTCGGCCACCCACTCCTGGGCGTCCAGGGGGATGCAGCCGATTTCGCGCTGAAGAGCGTGCAGGATCATCATGATCGCGCTCCGCTTCTGCGGGTAACGCTTCATCGCCTCGTCGGCATAGGCGACGATCTCAGGAGAAGGTTCAAAGGGCATGGTGCGAAATTGGAAGGGCTAACGGTCGCATTCCCCAAGGACGAAGTCCAGGCTACCCAAAATAACCGGAACATCCGCCACCATGTGGCCTGGCACCATCTTGGGAAGAATGGATAGACTACAGAAACTCGGGGCGCGGATCTTCATTCGATAGGGAACGCCACCGCCGCGAGACACGATGTAGAAGCCAAGTGCCCCCTTGGGGTTCTCAGCTTCAAAATAGACTTCACCCGCTGGCATCTGCGGGCCCTCGGTTACAATCATGAAGTTCTGGATCAACTCCTCCATCCGGGTGAGCACTTTGCTCTTCGGTGGAGCGAATATCTTGCGCGCATCCTCGGCGTAGTAAGGTCCGTCGGGCATCTTGTCGATGGCCTGCTTGATAATGGAAATCGATTGCCGCATTTCCTCCATCCGCACGAGCCATCGATCGTAGCAATCTCCGTTGCTCCCGATCGGCACATCAAACTCGTAATCTTCATACCCGAGGTAGGGCTTGTCCTTGCGCAGATCCATAGGCACGCCGCTCGCCCTCAAGTTCGGACCCGTCAAGCCGTAGGCAATGGCATCCTCCTTGGAAATGACGCCCACCCCCACCGTTCGATCATAGAAGATGCGGTTGCGCGAAAGAAGCTTGTCGATCTCTTCGATGACGGGCTCCATCTCGTTGATCACCTTGCGGACATTCCCCAGCCAGCCTTCCGGGATATCCCGCTGCAAGCCACCAATCCGGGTGTAGCTCGTTGTAAAGCGCGCGCCCGTAAGCTGCTCCATCAGCGTGTAGAGTTTCTCCCGCTGGGTGAAGGTGTACATGAACACTGTCATCGCACCGGTATCCATCGCATAGACACCGCAACCGAGCAGATGTGACTGGAGGCGCGCCAGCTCACAGCAGATCAGCCGGATGGCCTGTCCCCTGGGGGGGACTTCCAGTTTTGCCAGCCGCTCGACGGCAATGGCAAAGGTCACATTATTGTGGATGGGCCCAATATAATCCAACCGGTCCGTGTAGGGCACGAACTGGTTATAGGTCATGTTCTCCGCGATCTTCTCATCCCCACGATGGAGGTAACCGATAACGGGTTCGCATTTCGAAATCGTCTCGCCGTTGAGCTCGATCTTCAGACGCAAGACCCCGTGTGTCGCCGGATGGGAGGGGCCCATATTAATGACCATTTGATCGCCGCTGAATTCCTGGTCCGCCTGCGCTGCACGCGTTCCCAGATCACCGATGGATACTTCTTTAACAGACATCGCTTCAGAAAAGGTTATAGATCGCTCGGGCGGAATTCGCGGGGCTGCTCCGGAAGCGCCTGCGAGGCATCTTTCTCCCGGCGCTCTGTCCAGGACTCATCATCGGCCCGAGGTTCCCTGCGCGACATCGGTCCGCCATGAGGCGAGTGAAAGGGTCCTCCCATCATCGGAGCTGGTTTTACCTTCACGCCGGTTCGTTCAGCGACATCTGGAGCCGGGAGGTCGACCTCATGGCCCGCAAGGGGGAAATCTTTCCGCAAGGGGTGGTAGGGATACGTGTCCCACATCAGGATCCGGCGCAAATCGGGGTGCCCTTCAAAGACAATCCCGAACATATCAAAGGTTTCCCGTTCGTGCCAGTCCGCTCCAGGCCACAGATCCGTCAAGCTCGCCGCCCGCGGCTCGACATCGTCCAGACAGGGCGAGGCCACTCGAATATAGCCGTGATGCGCACTCGAGAAGAGGTGATAGACCACCGTGAACCGGGGGCTTGCGTCAAAGGCGTCAATGGCGGTGACGTCCATCAGAAAGTCAAATCCCGCCTCATCGCGCAGGTGGGTGATGACATTCAACAACTCCGACTGGGGGCAATCCACCGCCGGGTGATCCAGGGACGGACGCTGTTTCAGAAAAACAAACCGTTCGGATAGTTCGGAAAGAAGGGCAGCCTCACTCATTTCAGCTTTGTGCGGTGTAGGAAAGCTTTCCGGCAGTGCGTTTGGCCATCAGGGTTCGTGTCGATTCCTCACGGCGGATCTTCTCCTGCAACTTCATCATCCCATCGAGCAAGGCCTCCGGGCGTGGCGGGCATCCGGAAACATAAACATCCACAGGCACAATCCGGTCGACCCCCTGCAAGACGGCATAAGATCGATACATGCCCCCGGTCGACGCGCAGGCCCCCATGGCAACGACCCACTTTGGTTCCGCCATCTGATCGTAAATCCGGCGAACCACCTCAGCCATCTTATACGTCACTGTGCCGGCCACGATCATGCAATCTGATTGCCGCGGGGAAAAGCGCATCACCTCCATACCGAAGCGGGAGATATCAAAGCGCGAACCACCCGTCGCCATCAGTTCAATGGCACAACAAGCCAATCCCATCGGCATTGGCCAAACCGAATGGCGGCGGATCCAGTTGATGACCGCGTCCGCTTTCGAGACGATAACTTCGCCTTCGATTTTGCTGTTGTAGCCGTATTCCGTTGTCGTGCTCATGATTGAAACAACCGCATCCTCACGATTGAGCTCGAATGGTTGGTAGGGTACTTTCGCTTGGCAAGCCTGCAAACAAAAGCCTCAGGAAATGCTCCCTTACAGAAGGACTTGGAGGCATGGTGCGTCAATGAACGAACGCTCCTCTGCCCGGCACTCGAATGCTTCCCGGCGACCATCCCGCACACCTCGGGCGGCAATGAAAAATGGTGGTGGGAGCAGGATTCGAACCTGCGAACGGTTACCCGAACAGATTTACAGTCTGCGTGCTTTAGCCACTTGCATATCCCACCGGCTAAAAACCGAAGACCTCAATGGATCCACCGCTCCTTGCCAAGTCTTTTTTCAACTCTTGTGAACTTCTGAACCTCAGTCACTCCTCAGAGCTATCCGAAAGAGTACTCACACGTTCAAAGAACCGGCCACGGACCGGCACCCACGTCAGCCGCATTCGCGGCTTCCGCGATTCCCGCGCGAGGAGATTCCTTGCTCGAAAGCGGCCCCAGCGACTGGTCAGACGAGCGTTCGACAGCCTCCCAATCCGCTTCATTCTCGCGGAGGTGACGCTCCGCCAACACCTTGAGGTCCGCATAGCTCTCCACCCGATCCAAATCCGATCGCAGCTGACGGCACCCCGGCAATCGCTTGGTGAAGCTCTTCAGGCGCGCACGCATCCATTGCAACCGGTCCCACCGGCTGGGGCGCTGCGTGTGACGCATGAGCGTGTCGCAGTACCACAAAATCGTTTCCCAACGCTCCTCCAATGTGGGAGGCGCGATCACCACCCCACGCTCAAGAAAAGCCCGGATCTCGCGAAAAATCCATGGGTAGCCCAGAGCCGCCCGGCCAATCATAAACCCCCGCACCCGGGTCGACTCCAGGCGGCACCGAATATCCTCCGCCGATTCGATCCCCCCGTTCCCGATTACCGGAATGCTCACCGCTTCGGCGACTGATTCAATCACATCCCACCGGGCACTCCCCTGATAGCCCTGCACCTTCGTCCGGCCATGCACCGTTACGACCTGAATCCCTTCGGCCTCAAGCAACCGCGCAGCCTCCACCGCCACGATCTGGCTCTCATCCCAGCCAATCCGGATCTTCGCAGTCACAGGCACCTGGTCGCCGACCGACCGCACCACCGCAGTTGCCACCGCAGCCAGACGCGGAAGATCCCGCAGGAGCGAACTCCCGGCACAGTTGTCGACCACCTTCGGTGCCGGACAACCAAAATTGAGGTCGATGAAGTCCGGGGCCAACCGATCCACGATCCGCCGCGCGGCCTCCCCCATCTTCTCGCCTTCACTCCCGAAAAGCTGAACCCCCATCGGACGCTGCGCCTCCGTAAAATCCACCGTCGCCCATGCGTCCTCCGCCCCCTCCGCCATGAGGAAACGATTCGCCATGATGAATTCGGAAACCAGGACATCCGCACCCTCCCGCTTGCACAGCTCACGAAAAACCACGTCCGTGAACCCCGCCATCGGAGCAAGAATGAGCGGGTGCCTCCCCGCCTGAAGCCATCGAACCATCCCCTACCCTCTTCCGTCACCCACCCCCCGCGCAACGCCATTCACACGCATTCACTATCAACCAGGTTATTTATCACTTGACGCATCAACTGACCGAAACGCTCACAGAGTACCAGGAAGATCCAAAGAAACCAAACCCGCAAAAGCAACCATCCCTCCACCTGCCGCATAATCTACCAGGTAATATATTTGTTGCGGGGCCGGATGACAGAATGGCAGGGGCCTGGCTGGGAAAGAAGCCCTTAAAGGCGGCACCTGCGGAAGGGAAGGATCCATTCCTCCACCTGCCGTATCGCATAATCTACCAGGTAAGATATTTGTTGCGCGAATAGATGACCCGGCGGCACGGCCCGACGGGCGGGTTGAGGGCGAATCTGCTGGCAGAGTGTTTCCTTCGATCGCTGCTCCGGTGGTTTGGGCACGCTATGAGAGGGTGCGATGGGCGATGCCTAATCGGCTGAGGAACGCGCGGGCGCTGAAAGGGCTCGAAGGGCTCGGGCGTTCTTCGTGTGTTGCGCCCGGGCCAGAGGGGTCCGCCCCAAGCCGTCCTCCGCTTCGGCATCGGCTCCCGACTCCAAGAGGACGTGAATCAGCTGGGGATTGTCTTTATCGACCGCGAGATGCAGAGGTCGCGACCCGTCGGCCATCGGCGTGTTCGGATCGATTCCTCGGGCGAGGAAGAAGATAGCGAGTTCGATCTGACCCGCTTCCAAGGCGTGATGAAGCGCGTTGCGACCGAGCCTGTCCTGTCGGTGAAGAGAGCCCCCTTCTTCGGCAAGAAATGCAGCAATCTCCCGCGACCCGAGGCGCGCGGCCTGCATCAGGGGCGTGACGCCATTGCGGTCGGGAGTCGTGGGTGAATAACCTTCTTGGCGCGCGGCCCGCACCACCCTTGGGTTGCCCCCGAGCACGGCGGCGGCCAATACCGTTGTGCCGTGGGTGTCGGGCTGTGTTTGATCGCCCCGGTACAAGGAAGCGGCGCGCTCGAACAAGTCCGGGTCCCCGCCCCGGGCCGCGGCGTGGAGGAGCGTCCACCCGTCCTTCCGAACAGGCTGGAGATCGATACCCGGATGCCTCAGGACGGTGGAGAAAATAGAAAAATTAGCTCCTTCGGCGGCGGCATGGAGAACGGAATACCCCTCGCTATCGCGATCGGCCAGAGCTCGGGAATATCCCTGAACTTCACTGAAAATCCGGCTATTGCCGCCCCGTGCCGCCGCCATCAGGAGAGTGTAGCCATTGGCGTCGGCTAAGGGTTCCCAACCGGCTTTGGCTTTCACCTCCCGAAAGATCTCCAAATCGCCTCCACGCGCCGCCGCCATGAGAACGGAATACCCCGAGGCATCCTTTGCCTTTGGATCGGCTCCAGAGGCCAACAGCAGGTTAAAGACATCTCGCGAGCCCTTGAAAGCCGCAGCCATGAGAGGGGTCCACCCATCAGCCCGCGCGGCGTTCGGATCGACGCCTCGCTGCAGCAGGTCTATGAGCGCCCGCGCATCCCCCGCCTCGGCCAGATCGACCACCACTGCATTTTCGGCTTGTGCCGCCGAAGCGGGGAAGGTCCAGAACACACCCACGGCCAAGGCCACCCAGCCAGGCCACCGTCGGGGCCTCGGCCGCAAACCATGCCTCGGGTGCTTTATCATCAGTCGGTGCTCTTGAAGGTGGTCGTCCAGACATGCCCTTGGCCACTTGGCGGCGGCGGCAAGCGACCTACCTTTTGAAAGGTGCGCTGCACGGATTCATCAAAAACCGGATTCCCCGAACTTTGAATGATCTCAACCCGACCGATGGCTCCATTTGCCGCCACCTGAAAGCGCACCCGGGCGACAAGATCATTTCCCATGGGATCAAAAGCGGCGCGCAGGCGCGAACGGATGCCATCCAGATAACTATCCATCTGGTTCTGCTCGCGAGCGGAGGTCGCCCGGAAATTCTCCACCTGCAAGTCGGACATGTTCTCGCGCAACCGATCACGAATACCCGTTTGAATGCGTACCGGGGTCGGCTGAGGGGCGGGCGGCCTCTGAACCCGCTGAGTCTGTTCCGGGAGCTTCCGGTCCCGGGCCCAGTCTTCGTAGCTGATCTTCGGAGGCGGTGGGGGGGCGGGGGCAGGTTTCGGGGCGGGCGCGGGCTCCGGTTTCACGAGAGGGGCCAAGGGCGTATCGGGTGCCTTTCGAAGCGGTTCCACCTCCTCGACCCGAAGGGGTTCGATCTCCGGAGGCACCTCAACGACGGGCTGGGACTCCGGAACGGAGGCGGCGGGCGGGTCATTGGCGACAGACGGGGCCTCAGCCAGGGAAACCAATTCGAAGACGTGGATCGGCTCCTCCTTCCGCAATTGATCATAAAGTGTAAAGCCGACAATCAGCACCAAGGCAAACCCGTGAAGGCCAACCGAAACCCAGAGGGCTCTCCTGTCTTTAGTGCGGCTCATCTCCAATCAAGGGCCTGCCCTAGCGGGCCCGCGTCTCCAGGCTAATACGTGACAGCTTCTGCTCCTTGATAAGATCCATCAGATCGATCACGCTCTGATAAGGCAAACCTGCGTCGGCCCGGATCGAAATGACAGGCGGCTCGTTCTCCACCGCAAACAGTTCGAGGCGCTCCTGAAGCTCTTCCTTCGAAATCGCCTGGTCGCCCCAATAATAGGCCCCATCGGCCGTGATCGCGACCTCCTGAATGCGTGGCCGGTCGCTCGCCTGGTCACGCGGAGTTTCCAACGGCAGGGCGATGTCGATGGACTGCTCAAGCAGGGGCGCAGTGATCATGAAGATGATGAGCAGAGCAAAAGCGAGGTCGATCAACGGGGTTACGTTGATCTCCGACATGGCACTGAGCCGCTCTTTACGATGGAAAACGCGCGCCATTCTATTTCCTGGAATCCTTTGCTTCCAGTTCGATTCTATCCGCCAGATGGCTGGCGAAATTCTCCAGCTCGGTCGCCATCACCTTCACCTGGCTGAGGAGGTAGTTGTATCCAAAGACGGATGGAATCGCCACCACAAGCCCGGCCACCGTTGTCAGGAGCGCGCCTGCCACACCGGGTGCCAGAACACCGATATTTGCACTGGATTGAGTCGTCATCGCTCCAAAGGCATCCATCACCCCCCAGACCGTTCCCAGCAGCCCGAGGAAAGGTGCGCCAGAGACGATCGAACTCAGAAAGATCATCTTCGATTCATAATTGATGGCGACGCGCGCAACAGTCCGCTGAAGCGCGTTCTCCACATGGCTCACGGCATACTCGCTTCCCCCCGCTCGGTGGAACGCCTTCAAGGCATCCCTCGCCAGATCCGCATACGGCCCGTAGGCCCCTCCAAACGTGGGATCCACCCGAATCACACTCTCGGTCTTCAAGATGCGCGCCTCGAACAATCGATTCCCGCTGCGCAAGCGCCCAAGGTCCCAGTATTTCCCGATCATAATGGTCCAGGCAGCCAAGCTGAAGACGATCAGGATGACGATAATGACCTGGCCCGCCAGATTAGACAGCCCAAAGTACTGGATCACCCCCGCGAGCACAGGCCGCGTCCCAAGAAGCACGTTCATCATCGATTCACTGGATTCCATCATAGGCAACATCTCCGACCGTAGAGCGGTCCACCGCCGGGCCAATGCAAAAATCAACGCCGCCCGCAACAACTTCAATTTTCTTTACACCACCGCACGCAGGGAAAGACTGCCAGACAATGGACCGCTGCCCCCGGGTCCGGGATTTCAGACGGCAGACCCCATTCCACCAACCGCCAAAATCAACCTGTACGTATCGCCAGACTATCCATGCCAACCAACTTCCGTTCTCAAACGCTCGAAGAACTTGCCAAAAAGGCCGGCCACGCCGCCTCTCGCACCGCCATCATCGGGTTCGACGGGTTCATCGACAAAATCGTCAAGGCTGTCGACAAGCGCTCCGGGCCAGGCGATGCCTTTACGCCCATACACCTGATCAAGGAGTTCGGGACGCGGATCCTCGATGCGGCCGGCCATAGCGCAAACATCGAACTCTATCAGGAGCTCGAGAAGATCGGCGGCAACGGCCCCATCATGGCCAACGCCGTTCAGGCCACCGGTGTAAACGTGCGCTATATCGGTGCCATCGGCCAGCCGGTGAACCCTGTATTCCAGGAGTTCGCGGCGGCCACACAAGCCGTCAGCCTCTGCAACCCGGGCGTCACCCATGCAGTCGAATTTGACGACGGCAAGATCATGCTCGGCATGACCTCCAGCCTCGACGAGATCACCTACGAGCGCCTCGTCGAGACCCTCGGCGAAGGGAACATGATCGATATGCTCTCCCGCGCCGATCTGCTCGGCCTCGTCAACTGGACGATGACGCCAAACGCGACAGATCTGATCACCAAGCTACTCGACAAGATCTTCCCTCATCTCGGACCCCGTGAAGGCGGGCGTCACTTTTTCTTCGACCTCACCGATCCGGCGAAGCGCTCCGACGGGGACCTGAGAGCGGTCCTCGACGTGATCTCCCGCTATCGATCCCAAGGGACGGTTACCCTCGGATTGAATTTTGCCGAGTCCCGTCAGACGAGTCGCGTACTCGGTCTCACGCCCGCCGCCGATGAGTCGCCAGCCACCCTGAAACAGTCTGCCGCCAGTATTCGCAACAAGCTTGAGATCGGGTGCGTCGTGATTCACCCAAGAGCGGGTGCGGCCTGTGCAACCAAGTCCGAAAGCTGGTACGTAGCTGGCCCCTTCTGCGAGCGCCCTCTCATTTCCACCGGTGCCGGCGATCACTTCAATGCCGGTTTTGCCACCGCACAATTACTTGGGCTCACCCCGCCCGCCTGCCTCACGGTAGCGGTTGCGACGAGCGGTCAGTATGTTCGCACCGCCCGCAGCCCTTCCCTGCAGGACACTGTCAGCTTCATCCGAAGCTGGGACTGAGCCATAGCAGCACCCTGCGCAGAGAGCTTCCCCGGGGCCCAAGGCTCCAGGCAATATCCGTGGCTGTACACGTGTCGGGAGAACTTCCCCCACAGGGTGCCGCCAAATGAATCGTTAGCAACAAACAGCGGCTTGCAGTCACCTTGCCTTCGTGCCACCTTCTCAACAACTACCAATCATGCCCAAAAATAACGACGACACACGGGGCTTCCTCATTTCATTTGAAGGGTCTGAAGGAAGCGG
>CAYOIB010000024.1:0-32593 GCA_964403935.1 uncultured Puniceicoccaceae bacterium
GGACTGCCAGCCGGTGGTAACGCCGCCCAGATCTCCGTTTGCAAGGAGGACACCGCCGGAAGGTCCGGTGCCTACACCATAAGACGATTGCTGGTTGATTCCTGTAACCGTCTGACCAGCTTGGACGCCGATCACTTCCCACCGGGTGTAGTTGCCTGCCTCGTTGATGTTGTAGTCGAAGTTGAATTCATAAGTGGGCACACTGGGATTGTGCGCCAGAGCGACGGCCCAAACCGTGTTATAGGTGCCGTAGCTCATAAAGCTGCCCGGGTTTCCGCCCGTCGCTCCAGCTGTCACTTGAACACCCCATTTACCGGGTTGTCCGAGGGGATAATCGCCATCGACATAGTTGGCGCTGGCCAGATCCGGGAGATTTCCGGCCCAGTCCGACTGGGAGAACGTGGATTGGGCCGAGGCCGTTCCCGCGAGGGTGCACAGCAAAAGTGCCATGCTACATGTTTTGATGATTCGGTTCATACGGTATGTATAATTTTGTTACAGGTTTGGTTTCAGGATGCTATGCAGCAACGTTGAGTTCCCTAGAGGCGGCGACCTTCCGGCCAAAGAGGAATTTCCTTAAAACCGTTTAAAGGCGTGAGGACGGGATGAAGCGCCGCCTTGGAACATGCCGGAAGAAAGACTCACCTGACGGATCGCGGTGGCTCTTTTTGTGCTCGTGCCTCGAAGCCCCGGACAACCTTGCCGGGGCTCGAAGAAGGACGAAGGGCGTGTCGACGAAGGGCAGCGCTTCGGCAGGGGTGCCGTCTATGAGGCGTCCGCTTCCTTGATCTCAACCGTCACAGGGCGGTTCTCGAAAAGGGTGGTCAAGGCAAGTTGGACAGCATCCTGGTCGGGGGCGTGGGCGATGACGCTGACGTGGTCCCACCCGAGGAGTTGGGTGTTGCCTTTGGGGACGACGACCTCGTCGCCGCGGGTGACGAGGGCAATGACCGTTCCCTCGGGGAGTCGGAGGTCGCGGATCATAGGGCCGGGTGCGCCCTTGGGGCCGGGCAGGTCGATTTCGAGGACATCATAGTCGCTGTAGGCCATGGTGATGAGCTCGAGGTTAAAGAGTGGCTTGGGGCGGGCGGGTTCGGCGAGCTTGAGCCATTTGGCGACGAGCCCGAGGCTGGAGCCCTGCACGAGGATGGAGAGGAGGACCGCGAAGAAGACGAGGTTGAAGACGTCATTGGCAATCCCCATGCCGGCTGCGGCCGGGTAGGTGGCGAGAACGATAGGCACGGAACCGCGCAAGCCGGCCCAGCTAAAGAACACCTTTTGGCGGAAGCCGAGGGACATGCCGATCGTGCCGACGAAAACCGCTACGGGGCGGGCAATGAACGTGAGCGCGAGAAACAGGAGGGTGCCCTCGACCCAGAGATTGGCCCACTCGCGGGGGGAGACGAGCAGTCCCATGAGGACGAACATGCCAATATTGGCGATGGTGGAGAGGGCTTCGGAAAAGTTCTGGACGCCCTGCCGGTGAACGAAGGTCGAGTTGCCGAGGACAAAGCCGGCGGTGAATACGGCCAGCATGCCACTGGCTTGCACGAGATCGGCCACCCCATAGATAAAGAGGACGGCACCGAGAAAGAAGACGTAGTAATAGCCCCGGTCGGCCGTCCTCAGGCGGTTGAAAATCCAGCAGGCCAGACGGGCGAGGAAGTACCCGATAACGGGCCCCATGCCAAAGCTCCAGAAAAAGGACAAAACGGTGCCAATGCCAAAGCTTTCTCCGGAAGCGAGCGTCGTCACGGCCACTGTCGTGAGGAGAATGGCCATGGGGTCATTGGCCGCACTTTCGATCTCCACGGTTGAGGAGATTTTGGAGGGCAGGGCCTGGCGGCGGAGAATGGAAAAGATCGCGGCGGCGTCGGTCGACGAGATGATGACGGAGAGGAGAATCGCCAACTCGGAGGACCACCCGAGGCCCCAGCGCAGGCAGGCAAAAAGGGCCAAAGCGGTCATCATGACGCCCCATGTGGCCAAGCCTCCCGCTGGCAGGGCCACGGCCCGGAAGTCCGCCCGCTTTGTGATAAAGCCCCCATTGAAGAGGATGAACACCAGCGCCATGTTGGCGACGTGATTGGTGAGCACCATGTCGTCGAAGACCCAGAGGCGGAGAAAATCGCTGCCTGAGGCGATGCCGGTAGCGAGGGCGATGATGATTACCGGAACACTCCAACGTTCAAGCCAGACCGATGCGAGGACGACGGCAATGAGAAGAAGAGGGAGGATGAGGTAGGCGACGGACATAAAGTCCGATACTATCCGGAGAAAGGCAGGACGAATTCAAGCGGAAGTGATCGTTAATACGATTCTTTGCCAAGAAAGTCCCGATTTTCTTGAGATCCGGGGAGGGCAGCCCAGCGGAAGGCCTCTGCCCGTCGATAGGCTGGGGCAGAGCGAAGACCTCGTTGAGCCTCTTTCAGTCCACGAGGATTCGCGGGGTTGCCTCAAGGAGTCCGTTCCCACACCGGGGAAGGGAGAACCGGAATCGCTTGTGCGGGCCTGTGCTGCGAGTTCCCTAAACCAGCATGAGGGACGGTGCTTCGAGGATCTCGCGGAGGGCGGCGAGGTATTGGGCACCAATGGCCCCATCAATGACACGGTGATCGCCGCTCAGGCCGACTTTCATCCGGTAGCCGACAGTGATGTTGCCCTTGTCATCGACGACTGGGGTCTTGACGGTGGCCCCAATGCTGAGGATGGCCGCATTCGACGGATTGATGATACCGTAGAAGTCGGTGATGCCAAACATGCCGAGATTCGTTACGGTCAAGGTGCTGCCCTGCATCTCATCGGGCTTGAGCTTTTTGTTGCGGGCCTTGCCGATCAGGTCCTTGGCTTCGGCGCTGATCTGCCGGAGGCCTTTGGCCTGGGCATCCCGGATAACGGGCGTGAGCAAGCCGTCGTCGATGGCAACCCCGAAGGCGAGGTGGACGGAACCAAACTGGACGATCTTGTCGCCCCTCCAGGAGCGGTTGATCGCGGGCACACGGCGGACAGCCTCAGCCGCAGCCTTCAGGATAAGGTCATTTACGGTAAACTTGATGCCACCCTGCTCGGGGGGGAGGTCGGCCAGGCGGTCGTTGAGCATCTTGCGAAGCTGGGCGAGGGGTGCCCCATCGACCTCGGACTGCAGATAGA
Organism: uncultured Puniceicoccaceae bacterium; assembly: GCA_964403935.1. Classification (GTDB taxonomy): domain Bacteria; phylum Verrucomicrobiota; class Verrucomicrobiia; order Opitutales; family Oceanipulchritudinaceae; genus SLLG01. The sequence goes on from CAYOIB010000024.1 coordinate 3,151, forward strand.
AGTGAGGCGCTTCGGTCTTGGAGGCGACGAGGGTACGGGCAATGGCCGCACGCATGTTGGTGATCGGTATCTCCAGGTCCTTGAGGGGCTCGATGGGCACTCCGGCAGGGGCTGCAGCGGCGGGCTTGGGGGAAGAACCCTTCTTGGCGGTTCCCGCTTTCTCGGCGGTTTCGACATCGGCCCGCAAGACCCGTCCACCGGGGCCGGAGCCCTGAATCCTGGTGAGATCGAGGCCCTTCTCCTGAGCCATCTTCCGGGCGAGAGGCGAGGAGCGGATGCGGTCCTCGCCGGTAGATGGGGTCTCGCTGGAAGACTCGGCTTCTTCCTTTGATTCATCGGACTCGGCTTCGTCACTGGATTCGTCGGCACCTTCCTTGGCGGCGTCCTTGCCGGAATCCTTGCTGCCTTTTTCTTCGGTTCCTTTGTCCTTGGCCTTGTCGTCCTTCCCGGAGGTGTCGTCGTCCGAGGCGTCCTTTGTTGGCTTCTTGCCTACTTCGGGAGCTTCTTCGCCCTCTTCACCGACGGCGCAGATGGGGTCGCCGACGGCAACGGATTCGCCGGCTTTGGCATAGAGCTTGAGGACGAAGCCGTCCTCGAAGTTCTCGACCTCCATGGTGGCCTTGTCGGTCTCGACTTCGGCGAGCATTGTTCCACTGGAGACCGCATCGCCTTCTTTGACGAGCCAGTTGATGAGCGTCCCAGTGGTCATGGTATCGCTCAGTTTGGGCATTTCGATGATTTCAGCCATAGGTTTGGAAGCGGAGAGAGGTTGAGACAGACGAGGTGGAGAAAAGAAGGGATCAGGCCCGGATTCGGAGCATATCGAGAACCTCCCGGACAATCAGGGGTGCCTCGGGCAGCTGGATGCGCTCGAGCGGCGGGCTGTAGATGGCGGGGGCGTCGAGGGCGCTGATCCGATGGATCGGGGCATCGAGGTAGTCAAAGGCGCGACGCTGAATGAGGTGAGAGATCTGGGCACCAATGCCGCAGTAAGGCTTGTTCTCTTCGACCAGGAGGACGCGGTTGGTCTTCTTGACGGATTTCAGAATGGTGGCCTCATCGAGCGGGCGGATGCTCCGGAGATCGATGACCTCGACATCGACATTGTGCTTCTTCTTGAGCTCGGTGGCGGCTTTGAGGGCCATCAGGACACTGCGGCCATGGGCGACGATGGTGAGGTCGGTTCCCTCGCGTTTGACATCGGCTTTCCCGATCGGGATGAGGAAATCGGGATCTTCGGGGACTTCGCCTTCTTCGCCGTAGAGAAGGGTGCTCTCCATAAAGAAGACCGGGTCGTTGTCGCGGATCGCACTCTTCATGAGGCCCTTGGCGTCGGCGGCGGTGGCCGGGACGACGCACTTGAGGCCCGGGAAGTTGGCCACGAGGTTTTCCGGGGTGTGGGAGTGGGTCGCGCCTACATTGGTGCCGCCATTGGCAGGGCCCCGGATGACGAGGGGGACATTCATGAGCCCGCCGGACATGTAGCGCACACTGGAGGCATTATTGATCGCCTGGTCCCAAGCCACGTAAACGAAGCTGAAAAACATCATTTCCAGGACGGGGCGCAGTCCCATCATGGCGGCTCCGACCCCGAGACCGACAAAGCCGGCTTCGGAGATGGGGGCATCGACGAGGCGCTTGTCGCCGAAGCGGTCCCAGAGGCCTTCGGTGACCTTGTAGGCACCGTTGTACTGGGCAACTTCCTCGCCCATGATGAAGACGTTTTCGTCGCGTTCGATTTCTTCCGCGAGGGCGTCCTTGAGGGCTTGGCGGTAGGTAATGAGGGCCATTTCTTGAAAAGTCTGAATTGAGTGGCTGAGGGCGGGGGATCAATCCCAGGGCAGGCGATCGTTGAAAAAGATCGTTCCCTCGTTGGTGTGCGTCCCGGGGTTGTCGACCGAGTGGTAGATATCGGTGAGAATCTCGGCTGGAGGCGGGAAGGGCGATTCATCGGCAAAGCGGATGGCGTCCTTGGCTTCCTCGCGGGCCGTCTTGTCGATTTCCTTGGCCTCCTCGTCGTCCAGGATTCCTTCTTCCTTCAGGATGTGCTGCCAGACGTTGATCGGGTCTTTGTTCTGCTGATAATCGAGAATCTCTTCCTTCGTCCGGTATTTCTGGGCGTTGGCATCGGCAATGGAATGCCCGTAGTAGCGGTAGGTGGCGATTTCCAAAACGGTTGGGCGCGATTCGTTGTGGGCCCGATCAATGGCGATCTGGGTTTTCGCCCGAACCTCATAAATGTTCTCACCCCGAATGTGATCCCAGGCGATTTCGTAGCCTTCGGCGCGGGCAGCGAGGCCTTCCTTGGGATGAACGCTCGAACGCTCCTGGCTCGTCCCCATGGAGTAGCCGTTGTTCTCAATAATGTAGATGACCGGAATATCCCAAAGTCCCGCGAGGTTCAGCGATTCGTGCACGGTCCCCTGGTTCACCGCCCCGTCGCCGAGGAAGCACATGCAGCAGCCTTTGAGACCGCGGTATTTGAGCGCGTAGGCAATTCCCAGTCCCAGGGGGGTCTGGCCTCCGACAATTCCGTGGCCCCCCCAGAAGCGCTTGTCGGGAGCAAAGAAGTGCATCGAACCGCCCTTCCCTTTGGAGCAACCGGTGTATTTCCCGAAGAGCTCCGCCATGCACTCGTTCATCGACATGCCGACGGCGAGGGCGTGTCCGTGGTCGCGGTAGGCGGTGATGACGTGGTCGTGTTCACCCATCAAGCCGCAGGTCCCGACGGCGGTGGCTTCCTGCCCGATGTAGAGGTGAAGGAAGCCGCCCATTTTACCCTTCTGGTAGGATTGAAGGGCTGCCTGCTCAAACTTCCGGATGCGGACCATCTCGATGAAAGCCTGCTTCTTGTCGGCGGCTGTCATCTTCTTGTTAATGGGCGCGTCAGCGTATTCCCGGAAATTCGCCGGGCTGCTGTCTGCAGCCGGTGGGGGCGTTTTGGCGGCGTTGTCCTTGGCCGCTTTGGCAGGTGCCTTCTTGGCGTCCTGATCTTTAGCTGATTTGGTGCTCACAATGGTTGCCAGAGTCCGGATTGAAAAACCTTCAAACGAGACCAGCCTTTGGATGGAGTCAACCTTTTGAAGGAGAGGCCAAGCAGTCTCGAATGAATGGATCGAGGATGAAGCGGCGTCGTTTGGTGTCCAGCCTTTCACGCGCTCCGGCAGAAGCTGAATTCGGATGGAGGATCGAAAGGACGTTGCCAAAGGTCGAAATTGAAGGTCTGGTGCAGGCTATCCGCTGATCCCTCTATGGTTCGCAATTTTCGCAGACAACCCCTCGCGGCAAGCCGATCGGCCCTCGGCAAGCAGGTTGGCCGCCTGGTCGATTCGGTGCACGGCTTCTGGACGGGCAAAATCTGGGGGCAGGCCGCCCTCGATGATCAGAGCGCCTACGGTGCCTGGATGCGGTGGATGCGCGTGATCTTCATCACTTGGGATGGCCTGGTGAACAACCGGCTCTTCTCCCGCGCGGCTGCCCTCAGCTATTCCTCGTTGCTGGGCCTGGGGCCGATGATTGCGATGATCGTCCTCGTTTCGGGAACGTTTTTGCGGGGGGACGCGGAAACCCAGATCAAGGAAATTCTCCTCTTCGTTGCCCCGACATTGCAGCAGTACATCACGCTTGAGGCGAATGGGCCGGGCGCAGCGGAAGAGGCTCCGGAGGCGTACCTGACGGCCCTGGACGAGTTGATCAGCCAGATCGTGACGGGGGCCGAGCGGACGATTGAGCAGATCAATACAGGAGGCTCCCAGACCTTTGGCCTGATCGGGTTGCTCATCCTCATTTTTGTGGCCATCCAGCTATTGACCGCAGTGGAGACGACCTTGAACCATATTTGGGGCGCACGGACCGGACGTGCCTGGGGCCAGCGCATTGTCTCTTACTGGACTTTCATCAGTCTTGGGGCCGTCCTTGGCTTGGGTTCGGCTGCCATTTTCTCCGCCTCGACGATGGCTAACCTCTTTCAGGTTTTTCCCTTTGGGGATACCCTGACGCAGGTCTTCGTGATCCTTTCGCCGATCATCGGGTTTGGGATGATCAGTCTGTTGCTGACCGCATTCTACATGTATTTTCCGAACGCCACTGTTCAGGTGCGGCCGGCGATGATTGGTGCGGTCGTGGTGGCTTTCTTTCTCTTCCTGAACAACTTCCTTTCCATCCTCTATGTGGGGCAGGTGCTGCGGCTGCAGAGCCTCTACGGATCGGTCGGGATCGTGCCGGTGCTGATGCTCGGGTTGTATTTCTTCTGGGTATTTGTGCTTCTCGGGGGGCAGTTGAGCTACGCCGTGCAGAACGTCAATTACCTCTCCCGGCGTGAAGCCTGGTCTCAGGTGAGCCCACGGGCGCAGGAGACGCTCACGCTGGCGACCTTTATTATCATTGCCCGGGAATTCATGGCGCAGCACCAGCCGCCTTCGGTGCCGGAGTTGAGCGCGCGGATGCGGGTGCCGGGGAATGTTCTCAACGAGTGTCTGAATATGTTGACGGACATTGGTTGGGTCTCGGCCACGCCCCAGGTCCACGATGATGCCGCGGAGGAAATCTGTTACCAGCCGGCCAAGCCCCTGGGTAAATTGACCCTCGCGCGCTTCCACGCCGTCTTCGAGGACTATGGGAATTCCTCCGGGATGGAAGCCCTCGCGCACCTCGATCCCCTGATCCGGCATTATCGGGAACGCCTCGACGCGGGTCTCGACAAGGAGTTGGGCGAGTGTTCGGTCGAGACCCTTCTGTCGGAGACGGCATCGAAAACTCCGGCCTGAACCGGGGGGAACGGGTGCTGCGCCGTCCCCAGCGGCCGGGGGGCTTCAGGAGGCGAAACGCGAGGGGGCACTTGGGCGGCTGCTCGAGCGGGGCCGCTTTGGGAAACAAATGCGGGAGACGGCTTCCTCGAAGTCGGCCACGCCCGAGAGGATTTCAATCTCGACGCGCAGGAAGAAGAAGGGGTGTTCGGGCTGGATCGATTCGGGAATGCGGACGGCGTCCTTTTCGGTTGTGATGATCCATTCGATATCGAGGGTGGCCGCCTCCTTATAGAACGCCCTGAGTTCATCTTCGGAAAAGCGGTGATGGTCGAGGAAGCGTTGACGAAGAAGGATCTCGGCTCCCAGATCCTCCAGAAAGCCTTCGAAGCTCTCGGGCACGGCGATGGCACTCAGCGCGGCCACGCGTTTGCCCCGGAGAGCGTCGAGGGGCTGGACCTCTTGGCCATGCACAGCCTGAAGGTGCTTGGGCGCATGGGTGCACTCGATAACATCCGTCCCCGGCCGATGGGTTTCGATCAATTCGGTGAGGCCCGCATCTTCCTGACCATCCGACTTTGTGAGGAAGACATAGGAGGCCCGCCGCATGTGTTTGATGGGTTCGCGGAGAATGCCACGCGGCAGGACACGGTGGTTCCCGAAGGGGTTCGACTTGTCGATGAGCAGGAGCTGGAGGTGGTCCTTGAGTTTGTAATATTGGAACCCGTCATCGAGAATGAGGGTGTCGACGCCGAACTTCCGAATGGCGTAGAGCCCGGCTTTGACACGATCTTTATCCGTGATGACGAGCACGCCGGGGAGGTTTCGTGCGAGCATGTAAGGCTCATCGCCAGCCACTTCGGAATCGAGCAGGACGTTTTCTCCGTCGCTGACGACACGGGGCGGCGGGGGATCGGTATGGGAGATCCAACGCAGCCATTTGCGGACCATCGGTTCGCTCCGGCTTTTGTAGCCCCGGCTCAGGATGGCGACCTTGCGTCCGCGAGCGTGCAGGGAGCGCGCCAGCTTCTCCACGACCGGCGTCTTCCCGGTGCCGCCTACAGTGAGGTTGCCGACAACGATAACGAGGCAACCGAGATGCCGTGCACGTAACATCCGGCCCCGGTAGAGCCACGCCCGCATGCTTACGATGGCGTGGAAAAGGTAGGAGAGGACCCGCAGAAAACCGGCCCACATCCGGGCGGGCCTGTCGTTGCGCCGACCGTAGATCACATCAACAGTGAGTTGTTCCAGCCCGTCCAGTTTAGATTTCAATACAGTCCCCACGTCACAATTTGGTGCCTTTGCGTCGCCACCGTACCCCACAACGACGGGTCAGCTTATTGCGGGGGTTGTGAGCTGATTCAAGCGGAAAGGCTGCGGTCCGGCTGCGGGGGAGGTGCGGGCGGGTGGACGGGAGGTTCGCCAAACTTCCTTGACGGGCAGGGAGCCCCGCCTTTTGAACCACTCGCGAGCGTTGCCCCTGACCGGTGTCTTGGGAGCGCGTCGGATACCATAAGGTTCAGTGAACGATCGGTTGCGTTTTCGTCAAATCGCCAAATTCTTCCCACTTTCCATGAGTTACAAATTGTTCATTCCCGGCCCCGTCGAAGTTTCCCAGAAGACTTACGCGGCCATGACGACCCCTGTTTTCGGGCATCGCAGTGGCGACTTCGTCAAGCTTTACCAGTCGATTCAACCCCGGTTGCAATCTTTGTTTCAGACGCAGGATCCTGTCTATCTCTCCACCAGCAGTGCGTGGGGTGTGATGGAAGGTTCCCTCCGGAACCTGGTGAAGAAGAAGGTCCTGAACTGCTGTAGCGGGGCCTTTTCGGATAAATGGTTTGAGGTGGCCCGTCGCTGCGGGAAAGAGGCCGAAGCCCTGCAATACGAGTGGGGCACGCCCATCGACCCGGCGGATGTGCGGGCGCGCCTGGCAACGGGGGCCTTCGACGCCATCACGATCATCCACAACGAGACGTCCACCGGGACGACGAATCCCCTGCCCGGGATCATGGAGGTGGTGCGGACGTTTCCCGAAGTGATGAGCATTGTCGACTGCGTCAGTTCCTTCTCGGCCGTACCCCTTCCAAAGGATGAACTCGGAATCGACGTTCTTCTGTGCGGTTCGCAGAAGGCACTCGCCCTGCCACCGGGATTGGCCCTCTTCAGCGTCTCGGAGCGGGCCCGTGGCCGCGCCGAAACGCTGGATGATCGCGGGTATTACTTCGACTTCATTGAGTTTCAGAAGAACCACGAGAAAGGCATGACTCCGTCGACTCCGGTCATCCCGTTGATTTTTGGCCTTCAGTCGAAGCTGGAAGACATCTTCGCAGAAGGCGTGGAGGCGCGCCACGCTCGCCATGAGCGTCTGAATGGCCTCGTCCATGCCTGGGTGGATAAGCATGGCTTCGAGACCCTGCCGCCCCGCGCCTTTGCCTCGAAATCGCTCACTTGCGTGAAGAATACGAGGGACATTGATGTGGCCGAGCTCAACAAGCGCCTGAAGGCTCGCTACAACTGCGTCATCGACGGCGGCTACGGCAAGCTCAAGGGAAACACCTTCCGCATTTCGAATATGGGCGACGAAACCGACGCCACCATTTCGGGCCTCCTTGGGCAACTGGACACGATTCTCGAAGAAATGACAGCGTCTTCATGAAGTCCGCCGGCGATCGCATGACGTTTGATTTGCTCCCGCTCGCTTTGGTTGGCGAGCCCATCCTCTCTACCTGGTAATGCCCCTATGAAGACATTGATTATAGCCGAAAAGCCGAGTGTGGCGCAGGATATTGCGCGGGCGCTGGGCAAAATGAAGCGCGAGGGCGACCATTATGAGAACGATGAATATGTCGTTGCCGCCGCGGCCGGGCACCTGGCCGGCCTCTACATGCCGGAGGATATCGACAAGAAGCGATATGGATTCTGGCGCTTGAGCGAGCTTCCGATCATTCCGGAGCCCTTCCAAGTGAAGGTCTCCATGGAGAAGCGCGGCAAAGAGCGCTTTGATTATCTCAAGAAGCTTCTCAACCGGAAGGACGTCGACAAGGTCCTCAACGCCTGTGACGCCGGCCGGGAAGGGGAGTTGATCTTTACCTACATCTACGAACTGGCGAAGTCGAAGAAACCGGTGCAGCGCCTGTGGATGCAGTCGATGACGCAACAGGCGATCCGCGATGCCTTTGAGCGGCCGCGCACGCCGGAGCAGATGCAGGGCTTGCAGGATGCGGCGAGAAGCCGGTCTGAGGCCGATTGGCTCATCGGCATCAATGGCACCCGGGCGATCACCAAGCGGATGTTTGGCCGGGGAAAGCAGGTTGCGACGGTTGGGCGGGTGCAGACACCGACGCTTTCCATCGTCTTGCGGCGCGAGTTCGAGATCCGTGATTTCAAGCCGCGTTTTTTCTGGCGCCTCACGTCGCAGTTTGGTCTCACCTCGGGTGAGTACGAAGGGATCTTTCAGCATCCGCTCGCGACCAAGCGGAACATCGAGGAGGATCGCCCGGAGCGGATCTGGGACAAGGAGGAAGCCGACAAGCTTCTTGATCGTCTCGAGAAGGCGACCCACGGCGTCGCGGAGGATACAAAGAAGCGAACAAAGCAGAGCTCCGGGCGCCTCTATGACCTGACTTCGCTCCAGCGTGAAGCAAACGGACGCTACGGGCTTCCCGCGGGCAAGACGCTCCAGATCGCGCAGTCCCTTTACGAAAAACACAAAGTCCTGACGTACCCGAGAACAGACTCGCGGGCCCTGCCGGAAGACTACATCAGCACCGTCAAGGACGTCCTCGGTGCCATCCCCGGAGAACTCGGAGAAAAAGCAAAGCCCGTTCTCGAGAACGGTTGGGTTCGCCCGAACAAGCGGATTTTTAACAACGCTCAGATCAGCGATCACTTCGCTATTATCCCGACCGGTCAGACGTCATCCAAGCTCAGTACAGACGAGGCAAAGATCTATGACATGGTCGTGCGCCGCTTCATTGCTATCTTTTACCCGCCGGCCGAGTTCGACGAGACGACCCGCACCACCACGGTGGATGGCGACCTTCTCTTCAAGACTGCAGGCAAAGTGTTGGTCGAGCCGGGGTATCTGGCGGTTTACGGAAAAGCCCAGCTGGACAAGGAACTGCCGCCGCTGATCGAAGAGGACCGCAATCCCGAATGGTGGAAGAACGGCACCCCTCCCGGCGGTTACCTCGCCGAGCCGAGGCAGAGCGAACTGCACGACGAGAGCACGAAGCCGCCCGCCCGCTTCACCGAAGCCACGCTCCTCTCGGCCATGGAAGGTGCGGGCAAGCTGGTGGACGACGAAGAGCTGGCCCTCGCAATGAAGGAGCGCGGGCTTGGCACACCCGCCACCCGTGCCGCCACCATTGAGCACCTGATCCGGGAGAAATACCTGGAGCGGGATGGCAAGAACCTTGTTCCGACGACCAAGGCCGAGAACCTCTTCGAATTCCTCATGGCGGTGCAGGCCGAGGTTCTGACGAACCCAGACCTGACAGGGGAATGGGAACACAAGCTCCTCCTGATGGAGAAGGGCGAGCTCACCCGGAAGGCCTTCATGGATGGGATTGCCGATCTCACCAAGGCCATCGTCGAACGCACCCGCACCTTCGAGGAATCGGAAGCCGGAGCTCGCGAGACCGGCATCCTCTCGCCTTCAGACGGCAAGCCCATGCTCGAGATGTTGCGCTCCTTCCGCTCACAGGACGGCACGTTCAATATCTACAAGACCATCGGAAATCGAAAACTTGAGGAATCCGAGGTCGCCGAGCTTCTGGAAAAGCGACAGGTCGGGCCCCTGGACGATTTTCGTTCGCGCGCGGGCAAGCCGTTCTCCGCCATTCTCCGGCTGGACGCCATGAACAAAGTCACCTTCGACTTTGGTGATGGCGGCGAAGGGGGCGAAGACACCAAGAACCTCGACCGGACCCAGTTGCGCGTGATTGGCACCTTCAAGGAAACCGGGGCCAAGGTGTATGAAACACCCAATGCCTACGCCTGTGAGAACACGCTGGATGGAGAAAAGAAGAATGCTTTCCGCCTAAGTCGGACACTTCTGAACAAGACGCTGCCGCCCGAAGAGGTGACCAAGCTTCTCGAGGAAGAGAAAACCGGCCTGATCAAAGGCTTTAAGTCGAAGCGCACGGGAAGGCTTTTTGATGCTCACCTGATTCTCAAACCGGGTGGGGGCATCGGGTTCGAGTTCCCGCCGCGCCCAGCCAAGAAGGTCGCCACCAAGAAGACGGCAACGAAGAAAACCGCCACCAAGAAGACAACGACTGAGTCGTCGTAGCAGGCGAAATCATGACTAAAACGACCCACTCTTCAACTGCGGCGGAGAGGTTTGACCTGTGGCCGGACACCCCGCCTCTGTGGAATCCTGCAAATCCGGGACCGCATCCGTTTCTCGAATGGTACCCTGTCTCGAAGAAGGCACCGTGTGTCGTCATCTTCCCCGGCGGCGGTTACAACATCCTCGCTCCACATGAGGGCGTGGACTACGCCCTCATGTGGAACGCCGAAGGGTACCATGCCGCCGTCGTACACTACCGCACCCAATGGTCTCTCGCCCCGGTGCCACTGGGCAAGGGCCCTTTGCTGGATGCGGCTCGCGCCATGCAGCACCTCCGGGAGCAAGCCAGCGATTTGAAGATCGATTCCAACCGGATCGCCGTGATCGGTTCATCGGCTGGGGGGCATCTGGCGGCGACGCTGGCTGTTCATGGCGACGCAGTGCGGGACGCCTCGTTGAGCGCCACGGATCCAACGCCCAACGCCTTGCTCCTTTGTTACCCGGTCATCGCCACCGATAGCGCGGTTCATCAAGGTTCCATCAAGAACCTGGTAGGGGACACACCCGAGCCTGAACAGCAGGCCTTCTTTTCGGCCGAGCGTCATGTTTCGGCCTCCACCCCGCCGACCTTCCTCTGGCACACGGTGGATGATGCCGTCGTTCCGGTGGAAAATGCCTTCCTGTTCGCCGGGGCCCTGAGGCGGGCAAACCGTCCGTTTTCGCTTCATTTGTTTCCCGAAGGAAAGCATGGCTTGGGGCTGGCCGAGGGCGTGCCTGGAGTCGAATTGTGGCCGGAGCTGGCCACCCGCTGGCTATCCAGCCTCTGGAGGACAGAAGAGGGATCCTGTTGACATTTTGAGGGGGCGGGGTTTCACCCTCTCTGGTAATGGGACACTATCCTCTGATTTCTCTAAGATCTGCGTTTTCACGGACTTGCGCACTTTTTTGTGGGGTGCTTCTGTTGCCTCTGTCGGGGCCCCTTGTGGCGGGTAAGGAAAGCTTCGGTGAGGACAGCTCCCGGCCTTCCGGGGAGACCGGAAGCGCCCCGGCCCCGAGCTTTGATTTGTGGCCGGACACCCCGCCTTTATGGAATCCTGAAAACACAGGACCCCGTCCTCTTATTGAGTGGTATCCGGTCGCAGGCGAGGCACCCTGCATGGTGATTTTTCCGGGCGGGGGTTATAACATTCTTGTTCCAAATGAGGGGGTGGACTACGCCCGCCGGTGGAACGCCGAAGGGTACCATGCCGCCGTGGTGCACTACCGTACGCAATGGTTTTCCGCGCCAGAGCCGCTGGGCAAGGGGCCTCTGCTCGATGCGGCCCGGGCTATGCAACACCTTCGTGAGCGGGCAGAGGAACTAGGCATAAAGGCCGATCAAATGGCAGCCATCGGCTCATCGGCTGGCGGGCATCTGGCGGCGACGCTGGCCGTTCACGGCCACGAGTTGGCGGACCACGACGGGCTGAGCTCCATCGATCCGACGCCCAACGCCTTGCTCTTGTGCTACATGCCCATCAGGGGGGCATTCAACCTGCTGGGGGAGGATCCTCAACCGGAGGAACGAGCTTTTTTTCTCATCGATCGCCATGTTTCAGCCTCCACCCCGCCGACGTTTATCTGGCACACGATGGAGGATGCCGTCGTTCCGGCGGAACACGCCCTTTTGTTTGCGAATGCCCTGAAGAAAGCTAACCGCCCCTTTTCGCTTCATGTGTTTACCCAAGGGAAGCACGGCTTGGGGCTGGCCGAGGGCGTGCCTGGAGTCGAATTGTGGCCGGAGCTGGCCACCCGCTGGCTATCCAGCCTCTGGAGGACAGAAGCGTCGGGATCTTATTGACACTTTGACCCTTGGAAAAATACGGTGATCCCCATGCAACCTTATTTCCTGCACCTCCTGAACCTGAAGCTTTCCACTTTGCGCACCCTCCTCTGTGTTGCGATTGCTTTGCCACTGGCTGCCTCACACGCAGCAGCGAAGGAAGGTTTTGTCGATGACGATGGAAATCTCGTTCTAGACGGGCAGGTCATTGCCCCGCCGACTGGCTCGATCGATGCTTCGGGGAACCTCGTGCTCGCTGGAGAAGTCTTTGAAAAACCCGACGCGCAGGTGCTCGAAGACGGGAGCCTTAAGTTCGGGGATGTTATTCTTCCGCTCCCGACGGGTGGTTTCTTCGGATGCGCCGAACCGGGCTATAACGACGATCCGATCCTTCACTGGGTGTATAACTTCGAAGGTTGCTGGGCGCTGTGGTACGCGGATTACAACGCCCGAGACTGGGGCTACCTCTACCTCGGCGAACGGGGTCTGGATGGCTATGGCTGGGTCTACCACCTCGATAAGGGCTGGCTCTATCTCTACTCGGGAAGTGTCGCTTCCTTCATGACCATTTACTCGGTGGACCTCGGTTGGATCGCCGCTTACGAAGCGGCGGGTGCCGGGCAGTTCTGGAGCTATGAGGAAGAGTCGTTTATGCATTGGAACGACTGATCCAACAGGCATTTGCAATCATCGAGAGGGGCCGGAGCGAGACCGGAGTTCAGGGGCTTGTTAAAAACCCTCTGGGGAGGCTCTCTGTATAGAGGATAATTGATGAAGGTTGGGCTTGCTCAAGTGAACACCATCGTCGGGGACTTGGCGGGAAACCGCGAGCTGATCCTCGAAGCCTACAAGAAGCTGGTGGAGGAGGGCGCTGAGCTCGTCGTCTTTCCTGAGATGGTGCTATGCGGGTACCCGCCGCGGGATCTCCTCTTTAAGCGGCAGTTTGTTCCCGATACACTCGAGTCGCTCAACAGGGTAGCGGCCTCAATTGGCGATGTTCCGGCCGTGATTGGATTTGCTGATGCCAACAATTCGGGTGAGGGCCGGCGCTTCTACAATGCGGCGGCCTGGTGTCGAAACGGCCAAGTGGAAAAGGTGGGGCGAAAGTGCCTGCTGCCCGCTTATGATGTTTTTGATGAAGACCGCTACTTCGAACCATCGCCGGCCCCTCTGGTGGTGGAGTATGCGGGGCGGCGGGTGGGCGTGACGATTTGTGAGGATATCTGGACAGGACCTCTGGTCGAGACCGGTCGCTATTACAGCACCAATCCGTGTGCTCAGCTCGCCGATATAGGAATTGATCTGCTCGTTAATTTATCGGCCAGCCCCTGGCACTTTGGAAAGGACTCAACCCGGATGCAGATTGTCGGCAAAGCCGCCGACCACGTCCAGTGTCCGGTGGTATATGTCAATGCCGTCGGTGGAAACGACGAGCTGATCTTTGATGGCCACAGTATGGTCATGCGGCCCAACAGTGTCTTTGTCGACGGGTTGGCCGGGTTTCGATGCGACTCGAAAGTCATCGAGGTGGATGCGGAAGGATCGGGCATTGCCCCGGCCTTCGAGCGGGAAGGGTGTGCGGACATTTATGATGCTCTTGTTCTCGGCCTGCGCGATTACGCCGGAAAGTGCGGTTTCAAGCGTGCCCTGATCGGACTCAGCGGCGGAATCGATTCAGCTCTGGTGGCTGTCCTGGCCGCAGAAGCTCTGGGTCCGGAAAACGTGATGGGCGTCAGTCTCCCGTCGAGTATTTCGAGCGACCACAGCCGAACGGATGCGGCCGGCCTGGCAGCCAACCTGGGACTTGATTTTCAAACGATTTCTATCGCGGAGCTGGTGCACGCGGCCGGGGAGGCTCTGGCCCCACTCTTCGCGGGGTTGCCGGCGGATGTAACGGAGGAGAATATCCAGGCCCGCGCCCGAGGCCTCCTGTTGATGGGGATTTCCAACAAGTTCGGTGCCCTCCTTCTTACCACCGGGAATAAGAGCGAGATCGCCGTCGGCTACTGCACCTTGTACGGGGATATGGCGGGCGGGCTGGCCGTTCTCTCGGATCTGCCAAAGACGAAGGTTTTCGACCTTTCGAGGTGGATCAATCGCGAGCGGGAAATCATTCCCTGGAATACGATTGAAAAGCCGCCCTCGGCTGAGCTTCGGCCAGACCAAATGGATGAGGATTCCCTGCCACCGTATCCTGTGCTCGATCGAATTCTTCAGCTTTATATCGAAGAGGGGTATTCATCCGCCGCCATCATTAATGAGGGAATCGATGAAGCGATTGTCCGCGACATCGTGCGGAAGGTGGACCTCAATGAATACAAGCGGAAGCAGGCGGCACCCGGTCTTAAAATCTCGCCCGTGGCCTTCGGTGTGGGGCGGCGCATTCCGATCGTGCAGCGCTATATCAGTTGAATCTCTTTTCAGGAGATTCATAGTGGCGGAATGACCCTTCCATCACCTGTTTCCGATGCGCTCTTTGCTCGTGCTCTCGCACGCATTCCTGGCGGTGTGAATTCTCCCGTGCGTGCCTTTCGAGCAGTCGGCGGTACGCCCTTTTTCACCGTGCGTGCTTCAGGCTCTCACCTCCATACCGCCGATGGGCAGGAGCTGATCGATTTTGTCGGCACCTGGGGGCCGGCTATCCATGGACACAACCCCCCTGCGATCCGTATGGCCATTGCCAAGGCCCTCGAGTCCGGAACGAGCTTTGGTACCCCGAATCCGGCTGAAGTTGAGCTTGCTGAATGGATCACCGAGTTGGTCCCCTCCGTGGAGAAGGTTCGCTGCTGCAATAGCGGAACGGAGGCCACCATGAGTTGCATCCGACTCGCCCGCGGGTTCACCGGCCGCGATAAAATCATCAAGTTCGCCGGTTGCTACCATGGCCATGTCGACTCCCTGCTCGTCCAGGCTGGTTCGGGGCCTCTGACCCTTGGATGCCCCGACAGTGCAGGCATCCCGGCCTCCTTCGCGGCCGAGACCCTTGTTCTGCCTTATAATGATGTTCCGGCGCTGGAGGCTGCTTTCAAGCAGAAGGGGGAGGAAATTGCCGGCGTCATCGTTGAGCCTTATCCAGCCAATTGCGGCCTCATTCTTCCGGATGCAGGCTTCCTGGCGAAGCTGCGCGAGCTGTGCTCCCGCTTCGGTGCCGTCCTGATCTTTGACGAAGTCATGACCGGATTCCGGCTCGCTTTGGGTGGTGTCCAGGAGCTTGAGGGCATTATCCCGGATCTGACAGCCATGGGGAAAATCATTGGTGGAGGTCTTCCGGTCGGGGCCTTTGGCGGGCGGTCTGATATCATGAGCTTTCTTTCGCCGGAGGGGCCGGTCTATCAGGCGGGCACCCTTTCGGGGAATCCTCTCGCGATGGCTGCGGGCATCGCAGCCTTGCGCCTTCTTCGGGAATCGGATCCGTTCAAACGTCTTCACCACCAGACAGGGCGCCTCGCTGAGGTCCTCCGCTCGACCGCAGCGGAAAAGGGCCTGCCCATGCAGGTTCCCCAAACGGGATCCATGTTCTCCATCTTCTTTGCCGATGCGCCCGTCCGAAATTATAGCGACGCCCTCACCAGTCGGAAAGATTTCTTCAAGCCCTTGTTTCATGCAGCTCTCGAAGGGGGCGTTTATCTACCGCCAAGTCCCTTCGAAACGGCCTTCGTCAGCACCGCACACGACGACGCTACGATGGAGAAGGCTTGCGGGATTCTTTCAAGTGCCCTGAAACGCATCTGAGTCTCAAGAGCTTGAAGGCGCACGCACAGCGAGCCCGGATTTACTTGCTAAAAAATGACGGCCACCCTTGGGGTGGCCGTCCTCTAGTCGCTCTTGGATGTCTGTCTGTCTCGAGAAATCTGTAAGACCGCTTTCCGGTCTTCCTGCAAAGTAGGTGTCGACAGGGTCATCTTTTCTGAATGCGAAGTCGAGGGCAATTTTTTACTATTTTTAAATAATTGGAGATTTGGTCGGTTGGATGGCGAAATCTCCGATGTTCTTATCTATAAGTGGATTCCGCTATTTTCTCCTCGTGGAGCCTGTCAGAGAAATGTTAAAAATCGGGGTTCAAAGTCTCACGAGCTTCCCGAGTCTCCGTTTTGGAGCCTCTTCATTTTGCGAACGACCGAGGTCCCGTAGATCTCGTTCATCATTAGCTTTCGATGGGCGACAGCCAGGTTGAAGGCCTTGCTTTCGCCGTATTTCCTGATCGAGTAGGACGTGCATTTTTGCACGCCGGGCTTGGGCCGCCAGCTGACGGAATAGCATTCATTGAGCGTTCCGTTACTTCCTTTTTTGGCAGTTCGGCAGACGCCAAGGACGCCGGTGGTGTTGCGGGAATCGCGGAAGACGATGCGGCGTGCCCGGGGTTTCTGAGGTATTTTTGCGAGTTCTTCATGCAGGGAGTCCCTGAACTCCCGTGCCTGTCGTTGAGCCTTGCGTTTGCCCCCGCATTTTAGGTCACTGAAGAGGCGGGAGTAGGTTTTTCCGTTACGATAGCCACGGACAAACCAGCCGTGGGTGGAACCCGAGTCGATGCGACTGATTCCCTTATCCTTTTTACTTTTCGCCATGGTGGATCCCTCGTTTTCGTGGTAACGCCAGCAAGTCAATCGAGCCGTTACCGATGGAGTTATTCGGGTTTTGGATGGATGGAAATAGACCGGCCCCGCAGCCTGCGCCTTCGGGACTGAGGATCTAGGGTTTAGCGAAAAGTATCACATATGCAAAGATAAAATCCTTTATTTTGAGGGAGGATATGGCCCCAGATGAGTTTCTGAAAAGCTCATACCCTACGCGGTTACGATTTGCCTGCAATGGGCTGCGAAGGGGCCGTGCTCGCGGGTTCTCCGTCTGCGGTGTTGGCCGGGACCTCGCCCCGGATGGGAACAACGGCTGCGTCGGCCGCAGGGGAAGGGTCTATTCGGCGAGTCGATTGTAGAGGTAGGCGAGAAACGCACTTGCATTCTCAAGATGGGCGCAGTGTCCGGCCTCTTGGATCTGAACAATCCGGGCGAGGGGATTTTGAGCGGCAATCGAACGGGCGATATTTGAGAATTTTACATCCTCTGCGCCCACGACGAGATCGATTGGGGCTTTGTACTGTCGGATTTCGGGCCAGAGATCTGGCATCACTCCCGTGCCAAGGCCTCTGAGGGCATGGGCCAGTTCGGTCGGCCGTTGAGTTCTCCGGCGGGCGGTCATGGGCGCTCGCCAGGAAGCTGGAATCCGCTGCTGGGAGCGAAGGATCGGGAGGGTCTCCCATCGGTCGATGAAAGAGGGGGTCCCTTCCTCGAGGAGTTGTTGCGCGAGGAGGTTGTCGTCGCGCCGGCGCTCTTCCCGCGCCGGGGCATCCTCAATACCCGGAGAGCTTCCAATCAGGACGAGCCCGTCAATCAGCTGAGGATGGTGCAGCGCAAAATGGAGGGCCATTCGCCCGCCCATGGAGTACCCGAGAAGGAAGCGCTTGGAGGTCTTTAGCTGTTCCAGCACCCGAAGAATGAGGTCATCGGTGGCGGCAAAGGAGAATCCCCGGTTGGGGTTGGTCTCGCAGGCTCCATGCCCGGGTAAATCGGGCGCGGCCCATTGCCAGCCCCACGTGGCTGCGTCTGCCGCCAAGGGCGCAAAATCGAGGCCCGTGCCGGTGAAGCCGTGGAGGGCGACGAGCCCAGTGTGAGCGGGTGGGTTGGCGAGTCCCCAGTGGTGCACCTTCGTGCGAATGCCGAAGCTCGGGACCTCCAGTTTCATTCGCGGGAGCGACGCACCCGAAGCCGGATCAGGTGTTGGTGCCCAAGAGCTCGCGTGCAGCCGTCGCCCGAGCTTCGAGGTTATCCCAGTTTACGACCTTCCAGAAGTTGTCCACGTACTCCGGCCGACGGTTTTGGTAACGCAGGTAGTAGGCGTGTTCCCAGACATCCAGTGCGAGGATTGGAATCACGCCCCACAGCGTGTGGTTCTGGTGTTTCTCTACCTGCAGGATGACGAACTGATCGCCGACCGGCTGATAGCCGAGGATGGCCCACCCGCTGCCCTGGACGGTGCGGGCGGCCGCACTGAAGTGTTTCTTCATCGCGTCGAGACCTCCGAAATGCTTGTCCATCAACTGCCGGAAGTCCTGGGAAGGCCGGGATGCGCCAGCGGGAGCGAGGTTGCGGAAGAAGACGAGGTGCAGCATGAATCCGGCACCATTGAAAGCCAGCTGATTCTGCCAGTGGGCGATTTGGTCGAAGTTATCAGCCGACCGTGCTGCGGCCAGCTCCTTCAGCGCCTTGTTCAGCCCCCCGCGATAGCTTTCCGTGTGGATCCGGTGGTGGAGGTCCATGGTCTTTTCATCAATGGCCTCCTCCAGGGCATTATACGGGTAATCCAGTTCGAAGGGTTGATACTCACCGTTTTCGAAAGGAACCTCGAAGAGATCAAAATTGGAGCTCGTTCCCGATCTGCGGACGGAATTTGCGGCGTGGGCGGTGGGCGCAAACCCTGCCAAGCCCATGGCCGCCAGACTGGCAGCAGCCGTTCCAAGGAAAGCGCGGCGCGATGCATCGGGCGGGATAATCGAGGGTTGCGGGGTGGGGTTTTCAGTCATTCTCGGAGTGGGTTTCTGGCTGGTATTTCGGATTTTTCGGGAAACTACGAGGAACTCACCGGAAGGTCAAACAGGAGAGGGCCGTTCGCTTGATTTTTGCGGCCCACTTTTGGGGTGTGCCATGATCGCATGAGTGCGGTGCTATAGATCGATCGGGTTAGGATTGCCGCGAGAACCATGTCTTGATGGGTTTGGAGTCAAATGCGGAGCGGGGAGAAAAACGCATGGCGTCGGCGTGTGGAAGCAGTGGGTGCCGCCGTGCGACGGGAAGATCTGGATCCGGAGGCGACGGCTTGGCTGGAGTCGGCGGGCGCGGGTCGGTGGGCTCTGGCATGTTCGGGTGGGTTGGATTCGGTCGCTTTGCTCCTTCTCATGGAAGCCCACTTCGGGCCTGTCGGGAAACGAGTCACGCTCCTGCACTTTAACCATCGGCTGAGAGGTGATGATTCCGATGAGGACTCACGGTTTGTCGCCGCGCTCGCCGGGGTGTTCGGATGCGCATTTCTGAGCGCCACGTGGGATGATGCGCCTGAGGTCGTTTCTGAGGCAGCGGCCCGGACAGCGCGTTGGCGGTTTTTCGATGAAGTCTGCGCGGCATCAGGGCTCGGCAGCATCCTTTTGGGACATCATCTGGATGACTTGGCGGAGTTGCTTTTGATGCGGGTTGGACGCGGGAGTGGCTCACGGGGCTTGGGTGCCCTGCGACCTGTTCAGCCGATGCCCCGCGGCCTGACGCGCGTTCGGCCGCTGTTGTCCTTAGACCGCGCGTCTCTCGAAGCGGCCATGCGTGCGGCGGGTGTGCCTTGGCGGGAGGACGCGACCAATCAGAAGCGAGACTTCACGCGGAACCGGTTTCGGCTCGACGTGCTCCCCGGTTGGAAGAGAGCCCTGCCGCAGGATTGGGGGCGCGGCGTGCGTCGAACCCGCCGACTCTGCGCGGAGGATTCCGACGCCCTGGAGGCCTTGGCCGAAAGCGCGCGCAAGCATATTGTCCTTCAGCCGCATCAGCTGGATGGCAAGGCGTTGCGACAGTTGTCGCGGGCTGTTTCAAGGCGCATTGTCGAACGGTGGGTGCGGGGGCTTGAGGGGCTGAGTCAGCTTTCGGCGGCCGCAGTCGATGCCGTGGTGGATCGTTCATTGAGGACGAAGGCGGGGGCGATGGACCTCGGCCAGTGGCACTTGACTTTTGGTGACGAGATAATCGCCCGTTCATCCGGAGTCGTGGTCATTGAAAAGTGGCGCGCGACGGTGGTTGATCGGGCCACTCGTTGGCAGGTTTTGTGCCCGCCCGACGGGGTGCTTTCGGGGGAACCCATCCCGGTGACCGATGAGCTGTGTGTCCGCCTGCAAAGCGGTCAGGTCGATCCGGCCCATGAAGTGTATTTGGCTGTTCCTGCGGATGGCCCACTCCTGATTCGAAGGTGGGCGCCCGGCGATCGCTACCGGCCTATGGGTGCCAAGGGGAGCCGGAAGTTACAGGACGCATTTGTCGATCGTCATATCCCGGTTGAGCGGCGCGGCATCCTTCCGGTCGTGGCCCTCGCCGATGGCACCATTCTCTGGGTGCCGGGCTTGGTCCCGGCTGAGTGTGGCCGTGTTTTGCGGCTGTCCCCGACTGCTCTTAAGTTGACTTACCATCCCCGCTTAACACGGTTTGAATGATTCATGTCCGAAGACGCTCCCAATAAGAACCGGCCGTTGCGCGGCGGAGGCCAGTACCGAATGCTCTCGATTTGGTTGCTCGTCTTCTTTGTCATCTTCGCGCTGCTTTATTACGCCCAACAAGATGTGCAGCAGCCGGAACGCCTCACCATTTCCGAAGTCCTGGCCGAAGCGCGGCAGGGGGAAGAGGGCCGGATCCTTCCCGGAGCGATGATGAAGGAGACGCCCCAAGGCGGGCGCAACTGGTACGAGATCTCGGGCGAAATCCGGGTGGGGGACGACACCCGTGTTTTCCGCACCCAGGGAAAGCTCACCGACAGCACCATCGAGACCTTGCAATCCTCCGGACTGTTCCGGGAGCAGCCGGCGAGTACGATTCTGCGCGACGTCCTGGTGACGCTCCTCCCGATCGTATTGATCATCGTCGTCCTCTACTTCCTCTTTGTGCGGCAACTGCGCAACGCGGGCAAGGGCGCGATGAGCTTTGGCAAGAGCAAGGCGCGGATGCTCACGCGCGACCGTCAGAAGGTCACCTTCAGTGATGTGGCTGGTTGCGATGAGGCGAAGGAAGAGGTCTCCGAGATCGTTGAGTTTCTCAAGGATCCCAAGAAATTTCAGAATATCGGCGGACGGATCCCGAAAGGGTGCCTCCTCGTCGGTCCTCCGGGGACAGGCAAAACCTTGATTGCGCGTGCCGTCGCAGGCGAAGCAGATGTGCCGTTTTTCAGCATCAGTGGTTCGGACTTCGTCGAGATGTTCGTCGGGGTCGGTGCGGCGCGGGTTCGTGATATGTTTGAACAGGGGCGGAAGAACGCGCCCTGCATTATTTTTGTCGATGAAATCGACGCCGTCGGGCGTCAGCGCGGGGCCGGCCTTGGAGGCGGCAACGACGAGCGCGAGCAGACCCTGAACAGTCTGCTCGTCGAGCTGGATGGGTTCGATGGCCATGAGGGCGTCATCATTATTGCGGCGACCAACCGCCCTGACGTTCTCGATAGCGCTCTCCTGCGGCCCGGCCGCTTTGATCGACAAGTGATTATCGATTTGCCGGATCTCAACGGGCGCGAAGAGATTCTGCGCGTCCATGCAAAGAAGATAAAGCTGGCCAAGAACGTCGACTTGACGGTCGTCGCGCGGTCCACCCCCGGCTTTTCCGGGGCTGATCTGGCCAACCTGCTCAATGAGAGTGCGTTATTGGCTGCCCGTTATGGGAAAAAGGAGGTCGAGTCTTACGATATCGATGAAGCCCGCGACAAGATCTCCTATGGCCGTGAGCGGCGGAAGTTGATGGACGAAGAGGACAAGCGGATGACAGCCTATCATGAAGCGGGGCATGCCCTTGTTCAGGCCGTCATTGGCGAAGGCAAATTCAAACTGCACAAGGTGACGATCATTCCACGCGGCCAAGCGCTCGGCATGACGATGTACACCCCGACAAAGGACATCCTGGGCGAGACTCGCCGGGAACTTCTCGATCGCATTTGCATGGCCATGGGCGGACGTTTGGGCGAGGAGATCGAAACGAACGACTTCAGCTCCGGGGCCTCGAGTGACATCAAACAGGCAACAAACATCGCCCGTCACATGGTGTGTGATTGGGGGATGAGCGATCTCGGGCCCGTCGCCTTCGGCGAGAACTCGGGGCAAATCTTTCTGGCCAAGGAGATTACACGGAATCGCAATTACAGTGAGGCCACCGCGGAGAAGATTGACGGAGCCATCAAGGGTATCATTTCGGAGCAGTTCGATCGGGCGAGGGAGATCATTCAGACCAACAAGGAATCACTCGAAAAGATAGCGGTCGCGCTCCTCGAATACGAAACCATTGAGGGCCATCACGTGCACGAGATCATCAAGCACGGGGAGATCAAGACGCCGGTCGTTCCCTCCAGTGCCCGTATCGTCGAGGATGCGGATCGTGAAGGTCCGGCCGAGGAGACCACCCAGAAAGATTCCGGGGAAGATGTGACGGGCGAGGGGAACCCCGCCTTGGCCTAAGAGGTTTACCGTTAGCTAAAAGCCGCCTGTGGTCTGGGCCTTGGCAATGATCTCACCCATTGCGTTGAGGATCTCAACGCGTCCCAGGCCCTTGACCGATGAGCAGGGGAGCGCGACCGTGGGGGAGCGTATGCCTGCTTCATCGAGTGTCTTCAGATAGGCATCAACCGTTGCTTGGGACTTCCCCGCGGAGAGCTTTTCAGCCTTTGTAAACAGCAGCGAGTAGGGTAGGGTGCCAGCGCTGACCCATTGCAGAAACTCGAGGTCGATTTTCTGCGGGGGAATACGCGAGTCGATCAAGACAAAGCAATGCGCGAGCTGCCCGCGCTCGGTGAGGTAGTCCCCCACGGCTTGGTCAAACAACGAACGGGTCGGGCGCGATACCTTGGCATAGCCATACCCCGGCAGGTCCACCAGACTCCATGCATCATTGATGATGAAGAAATTGAGCAGGCGTGTCTTTCCTGGAGTGGAAGAGGTCAAGGCCAGGGACTTCCGGTTCGTCAGCATATTGACCAGCGAACTCTTCCCCACATTCGAGCGTCCAATGAGAGCAATCTCCGGTAGGTCCCAGGCAGGCGCAGCCGCCAACTCATGGGCACTGTGATGAAAGACGGCATTCTTGATCTTCATAGCTACGAAACAAGATGCTGCATCGCGCCGGCCCAAGGCAATGCCCTTCGCGCGGATCTACAGGATGGGCCGGGCTTTCAGCCCTTGTGGGCTGGGTTGGCGGTATTCCTTGGGGCGTTGCCCAGCCTGATATGGTAGCGCGCCGGGGCGCTCGTTTCACCACGGTTGGTTCAGGCTGGTTTGAAAAGAAACGTTGGAATTCCAAGGGTCAATATTTGGACGATAACCTTTCCGGATTGATGGAGAACCATTTATACAGAGCGGGGATCACCAGCAAGGTGAGGACTGTGGACGAGACGAGTCCTCCAATCACCACGATCGCCAACGGGCGCTGAACTTCGCTGCCGGTGCCGTCCGACATCAAGAGGGGAAGCAGGCCGAGAGCGGTCGTTCCTGCAGTCATCAGAACGGGACGTAATCGGGTGCAGGCCCCTTGAATGCTGGCTTCATCCATGGCCATTCCCTCCTGAACCAGTTTGTTGAGGTAGGAGACGAGCACCATGCCATTGCCGAGCGCGATGCCGAACAAAGCGATGAAACCGACACTGGCGGGCACCGACACATTTTCACCGGTCAGCCAGAGGCCGATCACACCACCGACCAGTGCCAGCGGAATGTTGAGCAGGATTAGACCCGCGTTTATGATTGAGCCAAAGCTCAGGTAGAGCATCATCGAAATCAGGACCAGAGTGACCGGCACGACGACAGCGAGCCGTCGATTTGCCTCCTGTTGCAGTTCGAATTGCCCACCCCAGGATACGATGTAGCCGACGGGCAAATCCACTGCATGAGCGATCTTGCTCTGTGCCTCTTGAACAAACCCCCCGATGTCGCGGCCGACGACATTGGCCTGGACCTCGATGTAACGCTGGTTGTTTTCCCGCACGATTTGACGGGGTCCGACGATCTCGCGGATCTCCGCAATCTCTTCGAGAGGGATCAACGCTCCATCCGAAGAACGCACGATCAGGTGCTGTAAATCCTCGATGGTATCGCGAGCCTCCTTTTTATAACGCACGTAAATGTCATAGCGTTCGATGCCTTCGAAGACTTGTCCCGCTGATATCCCGCCCACCGCAGCACCAATCAGGTCCTGAACTTCGCCGAGAGTCAGACCGTAGCGGGCGATGGCCTGCCGATTCGGGCGAATCACTATCTGCGGCGATCCGGTTACCTGTCCTGGTTGAACATCTGCCGCACCCTTGATCTCCGAAACGACGGCGGCGATCTCGTCGGCTTTGGTTTTGAGGATGTCCAGGTTCGGGCCGAACAACTTGATTGCAAGTTCCGCCTTGGAGCCACCCACCAATTCATCGATCGTTAGTTGAATCGGCTGGGTCATGTTGACAAGTACCCCCGGCATGCCTTCCAGCACTTCCCGCATATCGTTCTCGATATCGGATTGCGTAAGGCCTTTGCGCCATTCCGATTGAGATTTCAACATCACCATCATGTGAACGGAATTGATTGGGTCCGCATGGGCTCCGATTTCGCCGCGTCCGATCCGAGAATGTGTCGAAGCCACTTCCGGTACTTGCAGAATCCGCCGCTCGGCAATCAACGTATTTCGCTTCGTTTCTTCCAGAGAAACCGAGGGGGCCATAGAAAGATTGGCAATGATCGATCCCTCCTGCAGCTGAGGGGTGAACTCTGAACCCAGACGTGGAGCCACCAAGGCTCCCGCCGCCAGTAAAAGCGCCGCCAGCAGAATGGCCGCCATTCGGAAACGAACAAAGAACGACACCACCGGCCGGTACCCCGCGATCAGAAATCGGACGATCCAGATCTCGCGATCGTTAGAATCCCCGGCGTTACCCTCAGGATCGCGCTTCGGCTTCTTCATAAAAAGCCAGGCGTAAACCGGAGCCCCGATCACGGCGTAAATCAATGACCCCAGCATCGCCAGCGAGACGGTGTAGGCGAGAGGGCGGAATGTCTTCCCCGCCACGCCCTGAAGCGTGAGCAATGGGACAAAGACCAGGATCACGATCAGGATGGAAAAGCTGAGCGGTTGGACCAGCTCCCCGCACGCCCGCGTGATGACGCGCAGTTTCGATTCGGAAGCGTCTGCCTGGCGGAGCATCCGGTCGGTATTCTCCGTTACCACAATCGCACCATCCACCATCATGCCGATCGCAATTGCCAGACCGCCGAGAGACATCAGGTTTGCCGAGATCCCAAAGTGGTACATTGCCGCCGTGGTGAACAAAACCGAGAACGGGATCGACAAGGCTACGACGGCACTGGGGCGGAATCCGCCGATGAAAACCAGGAGCACAAGGACGACCAGTGCGATTCCCTGAACAATAGCCGAGGTCACTGTTTTGACTGAATTCTCCACCAAGGTTTTCTGTTCATAGTAAGGCTTGATCTTCACGCCCTCCGGCAGAGCCTCCTGGATTGTAGCCAGCCTTTCCTCCACTGCTTTGATCACAGTGGACGAATTCGTCCCATAGAGCTTGATCACCATGCCGGAGACAACCTCACCCTCACCGTTCATCGTCTCCAATCCCTGCCGGATCTCGCCACCGATCTCGATTGTAGCGACTTCGTGCAAGAAGACCGGAGTTCCGCCCTTGTGAGCGACGACGATTGTATTCAAATCTTCGATCCCTTGAGCGAGACCTTCGGATCGGACAATGAACATCTCGCCGTTCTTCTCGATGAATTGACCCCCAACGTTTTGGTTGTTCGCCTTGATCCGTTCAATCACTTCATGGAGGGAGAGGTTGTAACGCAGGAGTTCATCGGGATCGATGTTCACCTGGAACTGCTTCACAAACCCGCCAATTCCGAGGACCTCTGTCACTCCAGGAACCGCCTGAAGATTGTATTTAACAATCCAGTCCTGCATGGTCCGGAGTTCGGTCAGAGAATACTTCCCGGATTCATCTGTCAGGTAGTAGTACAGGACGAGCCCTTGACCGGTGGAAATCGGCCCCAACTTGGGCTCGCCAAAGCCTTCAGGGATTGCTTCACGAGCTTCAGAGAGGCGTTCGCCTACAACCTGGCGGGCAAAGTAGATGTCGGTGCCGTCTTTGAAATAGACGCTGACCACGGAGAGACCAAAGTTGGAAACCGAGCGGATCTCCTCAACCTTGGGCAGGCCGCTCATGGCCACTTCCACCGGGAAGGTCACGAATTTCTCGACCTCCTCGGGGCCGAGGCCCTCCGTCACGGTAAAAACCTGCACCAGTACAGGCGAGACCTCCGGGAAGGCGTCCACCGGCAACTGTCGATAGCTCCAGTAGCCGCCCGCCATCACTGCCCAAGTGAAGCTTACGACCACGAGCTTATTCTGTAGAACCCATCCGATCAGATGTTGTAGCATTCTCAAACCTTCTTGCCTGCAAGTTAATGGACGTGGCCCGCGTGGACATCAAAGGAGGCTTTGCCAAGCTCAGCTTTCAGGGAGATCGCGTTCTCCGTGGCAATGGTCTCACCGCCGTGCAGCCCACTCGTGACTTCGAAGAATGCCGAATCACTCCGCCCGAGGGTGACTGATTGGGGGACGAAGCCCTCTTCTGTCTGAAGAAAGACAACGTAGGTGCCTTCATGAAGAAGCACCGCCGATCGCGGAATGATCACCGCATGATCCTGCTGGCCGGTGGCGACCCGCCCCTTGATAAATTGACCCGGTTTCCAAAAGCCTTCCGGGTTCTCGACCACCACACGAGCGAGTCCAGTTCGGGTATGCGCGTCAACGGTTGGGGCAATGTAAGCGATCCGGCCGCGATAGGAGGGAAGATCGTGCCGGCCTTCGATCAGCACGTTCTGGCCTTCGCGAATTTTCCCCATGTCTCTCTGGAAGATCCGGAGGTCGGCCCACACCGTGGACAGATTCGCGATCGTGAACAACGGCACGCCCGCTTCAATTGTCTGACCCACGGTGATGTCGTAAGCCACAACTGTTCCATCGAACGGGGCTATCACGTCGAATGGCCGCAAGATTTCAGTGCTCTCCAGCACGGCGAGCGTCTGTCCCTTCGTCACCCGGTCGGCCAAACGTACCCGGATTTCCAATACAGTCCCCGTATATCTGGGCGTGACATAAGCAAGATGTTCGCGGTTGAACTGAATTTCGCCCGGCAGGACAATTTCTTCTCGCAGGCTCCCGCTCTCGACTTCACCAAGCGTTATACCGAATTCCCGGAGAACTTCGGGTTCGATCCTTACAACGGAGGTTTCGTGATCGTGATCGTGATTATGGGCATGTTCCTCTTCCGGGGAATGACCGTGGGCGTCGAGCGGCTGTGCCAGACCAAGGCCTCCCAGAGCAGAGAGAAGCAGCATGGCTACAGCCAGCCAACGAGGGGCGGCGTGTGGAGAGAGTTGAGTGGAAAGATTATTCATTATTAAAAAGAAAATATTATCGGTGTCTGTCATGAGCCGGGCGTGTGAGGGTCTCTATTTCGGTTTGTGCATTGGCATAGCGGGTGAGCGCAGCGAGGTAGGCTTCGCGCACAGCCACCAATGTTTGGCGGCTTTCGAGGACGGCCAGGAGCGAGAACTGGCCCCGGGCATAGCCCGTTTCCATTCTTTCGAGCGTGTCCTCCGCGGCCGGAATGAGTTCCGTTTCCACGGCTTGGGCTTCATAAAACGCAGCGGTCAGGTCGCGATGGGCCGCACTCAGCTGGCGAACCAAATCCCGGCGGGCGCTTTCGCGTTCGTGCTGGACCGCAAGGACCCCGGCTCGGGCGGAACGGATGTTACCTTCGTTCCTGTTGAAGAGCGGCCATGGCACTTCGACACCCATAACAAACGCGCCATTGCCACGGCCCTCGTTGGCGTAGCGCGCTCCGGCGAAGACCTCGATGTCGGGCTTGGCGCGTGCCCGTTCGAGCTTCAGCTCGGCATCGCGGCTCCTGCTCACGGTATCAAAGCGGGCAAGCGTCGCCGTGTTCGGAAGCAATCCCAACAGCTCAGGCAGAGCGGGCGGCAATCCTTCGAGTCTCAATGTTCCCTCAATCGGATAGGTTGGCGATGCGGTGATTCCCCATATTGCGGCAAGAGCGTCAAGAGCGGCTTCGAGCCTGCTTTCCGCCTGTTGCAAGGCAAAACGCGCTTGTCCCACGGCCAAGCTCGCCCGGCTTAGCTCGACCTCAGGCACCCGCGCTGCTTCAACCAGGCGAGAGGTCTCCTCTTCACTGCGCTCTGCAAGAGTCAGCTGTTCCTGCCGGAGCCCGACGGATTCCTGCCACAAGAGCACCTCTGTGAAGGCTTTCCGGACGTCAAATTCGATCTGGGAGATCAGCAATTCCCGCTCCCAATCCACAAGCTCCCGCTCGCGGCGTGCCAGCTCCGTCCGCCGTTCACGTTTGTTTGCCGTTTCAATGAGCTGGCGGACGCCCAGTGTGAGCTCCAGGCTCTGGGCGTCTTTGAACGGACCCGTTCCAAGAACATTTTCGATCTCCACTCCGAGCACTGGATTGGGTCGAATACCCGCTTGATCGATCCGGCCTTCGGCTGATTCCGCAATCGCCTCATAAAACAAGAGGCGCGGATCCCGCTTCAGCGCGAGTTCGATCGCGATTGAAAGGGTGATGGGCTCCTCAAAGTCGAGGCGATCCTGATGGCTGTAACTATAGGAGGCGGCAAAGGGGATGCTCGTCAGAGCAAACAGAAAAGTGAGAGACTTATGTCGGTACATGAAAAGTTCCTGATACGGTTGTGTGAGGCGCATAGCCAGCGCCGGAACACGTGAGAGCGATTCCACCTGGGGAATCGCGTGAACCGATAATCAGGAACTCAAATCAGCAGGACCGTCGTCCGAAGCACAATCAGCACCTGCGGCAGGGCAGGCGGCGCACGGGAAAGCGGAAGCGAGAAAGAACTGGAAGCGGGCGAGGCCCACTCCTGTATTGAAATGCTTCGGATAACTGAAGACGCTGCGATGAAAAGCGCCTCGCCATCCTCAGGCCGAACCTCTGCCAGATTGAGCCCCTTAATCTCGACATCGATACATCCGTTGCAGTTATCAAACGAGCCGGTGTGGCAGGCGGGCCCCTCGCTTCCCTCGCGAATAGTCGCCGGACCGTGCTCCGCCCCGGAAAGAGAGGAACAGTGAAACTCGCCGAATTCGTGCAGGCACAGTATCGCGCCCGTTGGGCCTCCGATCACAGCGAGTGCCGAAAGCACCATTGAGCAAACTGTGATCCATGCGCTACGCATTCCCTCAGTTGAACCAATGGAAAATTCCCTGTCAATCAGCGATGAGTATGGATCGCATCAGGGCCGATGTTGTTGCACCTGCCGACAAGCTGACATTTTGGGCGACTGCAGGGAGACCCGAATGCATGCGTTCAAAAGCAGAAGCGTCGATCGATCTAATCTGATCATTGAGCCGGCAAAAGTCTTGGTCCAACGGTTCCTTGCTCAGTCGGATTGGTGGGAGGCCTCCAACCTGCGCGTTAATGGAATCCCGTGTTCGGGAGATCTACCCGCTCGGATCATGTCCGGGGCCCGGCTGCATCTTCTATCGGTAGGCGTGGGGCAGGTCCCGCAGTTCTTTGGGTGCGGGCCCCCTTTATGACTGCACCGCTGTGAAGCCTGGTGCTCCACAGCGGTGTGCAGCCAAGAGGGATGTCCTCGAGAGATATTTAGGAAGGATCAACTACGATCCATTCACCATCACTGTCGCGGTAGAACCAGGGTACATCATTTGAATCGATGAAGAAGACCCAACCGTGTTCGAAGCTGTAGATCCA
>CAYOIB010000025.1:0-32315 GCA_964403935.1 uncultured Puniceicoccaceae bacterium
CGCGCCCGAATGTGACGATTGACTGCGCGATCCTCTGCCTGAAGAGCGGCAATGCCACCATCCTCCGGGGCGGGAAGGAAGCCTTTCACACCAATCACGCCCTCGCCGCCGTCATTCACGAAGCCCTCAAGGCCACCGGCATCCCCATCGATGCGGTCCAGTTGGTGCCGACCACGGAGCGCACGGCCCTCCGGGCCCTTCTTAAACTCGATCAATATATCCACTGCCTCATCCCTCGTGGAGGCGAGAGCCTCATCCGCTTTGTCGCCGAGAATGCACGCATGCCTGTGATCAAGCATTACAAAGGTGTTTGTAATGTTTTTGTGGATACAGCAGCCGACCCGGAGATGGCCGTCGCCCTCAGCATCAATTCCAAGTGCCAACGGCCCTCGGTCTGCAATGCTGCCGAGAACCTCGTCATCCACCGCGACCTTCTGGACACTGTCCTGCCAGCGTTGGGCAAGGCGCTTGCTGAAGAGAACGTCGAGCTCCGGGCTGACGACGACGCACGACAGGCGTTGACGCGTCATGGCTTGAAAGTATTCCAAGCCCGGGAAGAAGACTTTCACGAGGAGTACCTCGATCGCATCCTTTCCATAAAGACCGTCGCCAACGTTGAAGAGGCCGTTACCTTTATCAATACCTATGGATCGGGGCACAGCGATGTGATCGTCACCGAGGACGCCCCCACCGCCAAACGCTTTCTTGATTCCGTCGATGGTGCGGCCGTTTACTGGAACGTATCAACGCGATTCACCGACGGATTCGAATTTGGGCTGGGCGCTGAAATCGGAATCTCAACAGACAAGTTGCATGCACGGGGCCCCATGGGGTTGAACGAATTGACGAGTTACAAATTCGTTATCTCCGGAGATGGCCAAGTCCGCTGAAGACGCCGTGAAACCCCGCCTGCATCAACCCCCGGAATGGACCCCTCATGCCGCGGTCTGGAGTGCTTGGCCGCGCGTTCCAGACTACTGGGAAGGAGCCATTGAAGGGGCTCGCCGTGAGGTTGCTGCCTTTTTCCGGGCAATCACCGATCCTGACCCGGCAAGCGGTGAACCTCGGGGGGAACACGTGAAAATCCTTGTCTGGGGTCCCGAAGCCCGTCGCAGCGCAGAGAAAGAACTCAGTGTTCCTGGTATCGAGCTCATAGATGCGCCCTATGGCGACATCTGGTTGCGCGACACCGGACCCCTCTTTGTCCGCGACAAAATGGGGGCGCTCACCGCTGCGTGCTTTCAGACCAACGGTTGGGGCAAGAAGTTTCTGATGGAGTTCGACGACGGGGTTAACAGCCGAATCGCACAGCTCCTCGACCTGCCCGAGCACGATGAGAACTGGGTCCTGGAGGGGGGCGCGATCGATATCGACGGTGAAGGGACCTGCCTGACCACACGCCAATGCGTCCTCAATCCTAACCGAAACGCCAATCTGCCGGAGGCTGAAATTGGGCAAAGGCTGGAACGCTCGCTTGGGGTGAAGAAGCTCATCTGGCTGGACGAAGGCTTGGCCAATGACCATACCGACGGACACATTGACAATATTGCACGCTTCATTGGTCCAGGGAAGGTTCTCTGTATGCACCCTGGGGAGCACGACGACCCGAATGCCACCGTTCTACGGACCATCGCCGAAACCCTTCGCCGCGAAACGGACGTTCACGGCAAACCCTTGGAAGTCATCACCGTCCCGTCTCCCGGTTATATCCCGGGGGTGGACGGTGAGCCCATGGCCGCCAGCTACATGAATTTCTATATCAGCAATACCCGGGTCATTGTCCCGCTCTACGGGTCCAGAAATGACGTCAAAGTCCTCGACCTGCTGAAGCCGCATTTTCCTGGCCGGGAGGTCATGGGGCTTCCTTCAAACAACATCCTCGTGGGCGGCGGCAGCTTCCACTGTATCACGCAACAACAGCCTGTATAGGCCAGTTCCAGCGAAAGCTGGCCTTGCCTCCTGTATTCCGCGAGAACCAAGTTGTACGTATGCCTTCAATAACCTTCAAGCTGAGTGGCAAAACCCTCGAGTGGAGCGATGATTACGAGAATCTTCTCGAGCTTGCCGAAGCCCATGGCCTCGATCTCGACTTCGGTTGCCGGATGGGCAACTGCACGGCATGCCAACAGCCCATTGAATCCGGGGAAGTCGATTATCCGATGGGACACACAGGGGTCCCCGAAGACGATCAGGAGCTCCTCTGCTGCAGCATTCCAAAAACTGACCTTGTTATCAGGGCTTAGGCCCACAGCCCGGCAGCGACCATGAATCGCATCCTCTTCGAAGCCGGCTTCGATCGCACGACCCTTCCTGCGAGTGATCCGCGTCTGGAACATATCCGGGGCGTGTTAAGAGCAAAACCTGGTGACGTTCTTGATATCGGCATCATCAACGGTGCGACCGGAAAAGGGACTGTCCTCGCCTCAGGGCCGGAAGGACTTGTTCTGGCCGCCCAGTGGAACGCGCCTCCGCCCGCACTCCCGGAAGTGTCGCTGCTTGTTGGCATGCCGCGGCCCCAAACCGCCCGCAAGATCCTCTTCGAGGCAACAACCCTGGGCGTCGACCGGTTGGTGTTCTTCAATGCCGACCGCAGTGATCCCGCCTATGGGAAGAGCCGCCTCTGGACGACGGAGGAATGGCGCACCCACCTGGTTCGCGGGGCCGAGCAAGCTTTTGACACACACCTTCCGGAGATCGTCCACGAAGCGGCCCTGGATACAGCCATTGGCTGCATCGATGATGAGCGGTGCCGGCTGGCGCTGGATGTCTACGAAGGCACCGCTTCCCTTGGAGCAAGAATTCCGGAAGGCGGAGCGGCTCTTGCTATTGGACCCGAACGCGGATGGACCTCCAGAGAGCGAACACTATTTAGATCCAACGGTTTCGAGCTTGTCCACCTTGGTCCGCGTGTCCTGCGGGTGGAAACCAGTGCGGTGGCTGCCCTCGCCCTGCTTCACTCCCGGAGGTGGGCTTAGAGGCTCCGCCCATAGACCGCCAGGCTGGGCTGGTGCCGCCCCTTCCCCAGCCGCCTGAGGCAGATCCACCCTGGGAACGAAAGCTCCATGCCACCGGGCATCTCCAAGACGAAGCACCCCTCATCCCCTTGAGTTAACCATTCGCCCGCCCGCGCAAAAAGAAGACCGGCGGCATCAGGCAGCAAGGAATAAGGCGGGTCCGCGATAACGATGTCCATGGACTCCGGCGGGGCTGGTGCGAGCGCCTCGACATTTACCCCGGAAAAGCGAACCGGCCAAGGGCGTTCCGCCCCCAGCGATTTTGCGACAGCCGCAGCATTTCTTTCCAACACCGCCCTGACCTTCCGATCCCGTTCGACAAAGAAGACACTGGCAGCGCCCCGGGACCAGGCTTCCAAGCCATAGGCACCCGTTCCTGCAAAGAGATCAAGAACCCGGGCACCATCCACACGTGGACCGAGGCTGGAAAAGAGCGCCTCCCGCATCCGATCGGTCGCCGGGCGCGTCGAATCGCCGGGGGGGGATTCGAGAGGAATACCCCGCGCCATGCCGCCTGTTATCCGCATAAAGTAAAGACAGGAGGCCAGCGGGCCGGGCTCAATCTAAATGCGCATCGGAGGCTTCCCGAGAGGCGGAAATTTTTTTCTGAAAATCACCCGAACCCCGGAATATTGTTGAACGTTCCCAAGGGTCACCCGTCAAAGGGTTACAGAGAGGCAATTAGTGTAAGCGACTTCGGCCTCTCTACGTTTCAGTCTAGTTTGTAGTTTGGTTAAGCACTTGGGAAACACCGTCCGGACAATAGTCCGGGCGGTGTTTTTTTGTCTGCCGGGGAACAAAGAATAAAAGCGCATCCCTTTTCTGAACGTTTTTCCCAGAGCCCCGTCAAAATCATTACAAAGGAAACTTAAAGCATAAAGCAGCGCCTTAAGTTCTCCCTTTCAGTCTAGTTTGTAGTTTGGTTAAGCACTTGGGAAGCACCGTCCGGGCAATAGTCCGGGCGGTGTTTTTTTGCCTTCGATTCGAGAAGCTGTGCGGATCAACGCACCCGCCGCACCGTCACCAGGGTGATGTCATCGGCGTGGGGCGCGTGCCCGGAGAAAACGCCCACGCGCTCGAGGATATCCGCGTTGATGGCCTCAGCAGAACGCTCCGAAAGGCGTTCGAGGGTGTCGGCCAAACGCGCGTTGGAATATTCTGTTCCCTGATCATTGGTGCTTTCAGTGACACCATCGGTATAAAGCAGGAGAACGTCACCGGGACGAAAAGGCCGCTCCAGATCCTCCGTTGCTTTATCAAAAATATCGTTTGAAACCAATCCCAAGGCCATCCCTTCGGACTTGATCAAATCAACCTGGGGTGCCCCCTCCTCAGATTTTCCTGCCAGAACAAGTGGTTGCTCATGCCCCGCCCGGCAAAGAACAAGGGACTCGGCCCGTAGGTCGATCACGGCATAGACGACAGTCACAAACATATCCTGTCTCATCTCGTTCACCAAGACCTCGTTCAATCGCAACAGAACCTCCTTTGGAGACTCAAATTGACGGGCAAAATGGCGGAGGTTGCTTTGGCAAATAGCCATGACAAGGGAAGCCGGGACACCCTTCCCGGAGACATCAGCAATGGCGACCCCCACTCGCTCCGGTCCAAGCTCAAAAATATTGTAGAGATCCCCACCCACCTTCTGGGCGGGGCGATAGACCGCCGCGATATCCAAGGCGTCGTTGTCGGGAAATTGCTTTGGAAGAAGCATATCCTGGATTTCCCGGGCGAGGCTGAGATCGACATCGAGCCGATTTTTTTCAATCTGCACCGCCATCAAGTCCAGATTGTGGGCGGCCAAACCTGTTTGCTCGGCAAGGGACTGAGCGAGCGAAAAATCGGACTCCCCAAAACTGCCCCCATCCGCCGGATTGACGATGGCGAGCACCCCCAGGTTGTGCTGGCGAAAACTGATCGGGGCCACGATCACCGAACGCACATGGAGTGCGGGATCATCATGCTTGATGATCCGTGGGTCGCGCAGGGCATCGACCACCAGGATCCCTTCGCCCGTCTCTGCAGCGGCACCGGCGAGGCCCTCACCCACGTCAAAAATCTCCGACCGCAAGACCAGCTCGAGGAAGCGAGCCCGGGAGCTTGCTTTGTCACGCAGCGCCGGGGGAAGCGGCCGATGCGGAGGAAACAAACCCTCTACGGCAACGCCTCGAAGCTTCCTTCCCTCCCGCTCAAAGACGCAAGCGCTGAGCGCGCCGGTGCCAAGGATCGCGGCGTGTACGACGCGCTGGAAGAGCCCTTGCCGATCGAGCCCATCCCCGATGGCCTCGACCATACCGTGCATGAAATCAAGGACGATCCGCTTCTCCTGCGCAAGGAGTTGCTTCTCTTCATCGAGTCGCACCGCTTCCCGACGCATCGACCACCAGAAGAACCAGCCTGCAGCTGCGCCGATCGTGAGTCCCAGGAAGAATAGCATGGCGGTTGGGCAACCTACGAATGTGCCCTAGTCTTCATCAACTTGATTTCTCAGAAAGGCGATCACGTCCTGAAAGCGATTGCGGTTAGACTCATCGATTTCAACCAAATCTTCATGTGCTTCAAGAACCGTGCGCGCGGCCTCAATTTCGGACTGCGGCTCGGCAGGGCCGACCAGCGGGGTCATGGCCTCCTTCTCTCTCCGGCCAACGGCCTCATCATCAACCAGCAGAATCCGATGGAGCCCCAAGTTCCGCACAAGCTCCAGGTTACGTGGCCCGAGACGGGAAAGGACCATGACGCCCGGTGGATCCGCCCGCATGAGCTGGAGCCCCGCCCCCGCCAGGATACCCAGGAACGTGCTATCCATGCTGGCGCAGTGCTGAAAATCCACGATAAAGCGGCGCTTTCCCTGATCGAAGAGCGTGCGAAAGAAGTCTTTGACGACGGTACAGTTGCTAAAACAGGCCCGCCCTAAAATCCTCAGGATAACGGGTTCACTGTAAGCATTTACCTCAAAGACAGCCTCCGGTTCACCCGCCATGGCTCGTGTCGTGGAAGTTCTTCGAAGCTGAACCCTCAGGAAGCGTCATTGAGAAGACTGCGAAGAACGTAGGGGAGGATACCCCCATGACGATAGTAATCGGCTTCGATGCGTGTATCGATGCGGACCGTCAGCGAAACCTCCTGGCGCTCACCAGCGCGGTGGATGATGAGGGTTGCCTTCTGCCCCGGCTCGATCGGGTCATTCAAGCCGACAAGGTCATAAAGCTCTGTTCCATCCAGCCCGAGGGTGTGTGCATCCTGCCCGGATTCGAACTCGAGTGGAAGAACGCCCATGCCGATAAGGTTACTGCGATGGATGCGTTCAAAGCTTTTTGCCACCACGGCACGCACGCCTAGAAGAGCCGAGCCCTTGGCCGCCCAGTCGCGACTGGAGCCCATACCATAATCATGACCTGTAATGACGATGAGGGGAACCCTCCGCTCCCGATACACTTGGCTCGCGTCGAAAATATCGACCACATCACCTTCGGGCATGACCTTGGTATAGCCGCCTTCCTTTCCATCCGCGATCAGGTTCTTGATCCGGACATTGGCAAAGGTGCCTCGGGTCATCACCCGGTCGTTACCGCGGCGGGAGCCAAAGCTGTTGAAATCGCCTCGCTCGACACCTTGTTCCAACAGGTAGCGCCCGGCAGGACCCCAATTCGGAATCGAACCCGCAGGCGAAATATGATCGGTCGTTACCGAATCGCCAAAAATCCCGAGCGCCCGCATTCCCACGAATTCGGAGACCTCTGTCGGCACCATCTTGAAGCCATCAAAGAAGGGTGGCTTCTGGATGTAAGTGCTCTCCGGTTTCCAATCATAGAGGGAGCCGGTGGCCGACTCGATGGCCGTCCAGGCTGGATTGGCGTTGAGGATGTCCCCGTATTGGTCGACATACATCTGCGGACGGATGCCCTTGGCGATTTCAGCCTCCACTTCTTTATGCGTTGGCCAGAGGTCGCGCAGGTAAACCGGCGTTCCATCACTGGCCGTCCCGAGCGGCTCCGAATCCAGATCGATATCCACCTGGCCCGCAATCGCGTAAGCGACTACCAACGGGGGGGACATGAGGAAATTTGCCTTCACAGACCCGTGAACACGGGCTTCGAAATTCCGATTTCCACTAAGCACCGAAGCCGTAACAAGATTGCCCTCGGTTATGGCGTCTTCGATCTCTGGATCGAGCGGCCCTGAATTGCCGATACAGGTGGTACACCCGTAGCCGACAAGGTTAAAACCAAGCTGATCCAGGTACGTCTGCAACCCGGTTTCGCGGAGGTAATCAGTCACCACCCGCGAGCCTGGGGCGAGCGAAGTTTTCACGAAGGGATCGACGGATAATCCGTACTCCACAGCCTTCTTTGCTACCAAGCCCGCGCCGATCATGACGGTTGGGTTGGACGTGTTCGTGCACGAGGTGATGGCGGCAATTACGATGGAACCGTGCGTGAGTTCAGGAACGGCATCCATCGCCACGGGAGCCCCACCCTCGCTTTCCCATTTTGCCAGCTCGGCTTTCCGAATCGGGCTGCGGTGGGCCCGGGCGGGCTCGGGAATGTCATAGCCACCTTCCGAAACAGGGCTGGCGAGCAGCTTGCGAAAAGCGTCCTTCAACTGGGGCACAGCAATCCGATCCTGCGGACGCTTGGGACCCGCCACGGAAGGGACAATGGTGTCCAGATCCAGCTCCAGTGTCTTGCTATAATCGATCTGCCCGGCTTCCGGCATGCCAAAGAGACCCTGCGCCGTATAATAGTCGCGGACGAGGTTGATCGCCTCCTCGCTCCGTCCCGTCATGCGGAGGTAACTCAGCGTCTGCTCGTCAATCGGAAAGAAGCCCATGGTTGCCCCATACTCGGGGGCCATGTTGGCAATGGTCGCCCGATCCGGTAGCGTCAGACTGGCGGCACCCGCACCGAAAAATTCGACGAACTTGCCGACGACCTTTTCCGCCCGGAGCATCTCGGTGATGCGCAGCGTCAGGTCGGTCGCGGTGACTCCTTCACGCAGACGACCACTCAAACGCACGCCGATCACTTCCGGTGTCTGAAAGGCGATAGGCTGCCCCAGCATTCCCGCTTCCGCCTCAATACCGCCGACACCCCAACCCACAATCCCCAATCCGTTGATCATGGTGGTATGAGAATCTGTTCCCACAAGAGAGTCCGGATAATAGACCCCGTCCTTCTGGAAGACGACCTGGGCAAGGTATTCGAGGTTCACCTGGTGTACGATCCCGATGGCCGGCGGGACGACAGAGACTGTTTCGAATGCCTGCTGCCCCCACTTCAAAAACTCGTAACGCTCGAGATTCCGGGAAAA
This sequence comes from uncultured Puniceicoccaceae bacterium, assembly GCA_964403935.1. Classification (GTDB taxonomy): domain Bacteria; phylum Verrucomicrobiota; class Verrucomicrobiia; order Opitutales; family Oceanipulchritudinaceae; genus SLLG01. The sequence goes on from CAYOIB010000025.1 coordinate 8,325, forward strand.
CTCGATCTCAAGATTCTGCTGAAAAGCTTCGGCCGTCCCTGAGCGGTCAACCTGGACCGAGTGATCGACGACCAGATCAACCGGGACCAGGGGTTCAATGACGGAAGGATCGCCCCCCACGTCGCGGACAGCTTCCCGCATCGCAGCCAAATCGACCAATAGGGGAACCCCCGTAAAGTCCTGCAAAACGATCCGGCTGACGATGAAAGGTATTTCGGTACGTGTCGGCTCGGTGGCTTTGAAAGCCGCCAAATTTCTTACATCCTCCGCTAAAACGCGCTTCTCATCACAGTTCCGCAAGACAGATTCCAAGACGATTCGCAGACTGACCGGCATCCGGTGAATGCCGGGAAAGCCTTGTTCAGCGAGGGCTGGCAAGCTGTAGATTTGGCCGTCGCGAAAAGAACGACGTGTTTCAAATGGATCCTTGTTCAAATTCATTGGGAGCGATCATCAAAGTTGGAGGGAGAGGGCGAAAAAGCACCCCAGGGAAGACAGAACCAACGGACGAAGCCGTGATGCCGTCAAGACGCCGGTCAGCTCCGCAGAGCCGCCTTGATTTCATCAAACGGCGGCAACTGGGAAGCGTCGTCCGACGACCAGCTATATGTGATAATACCCTCTCGATTAATAACAAAAGCACTGCGCTTGGCCACACCCTTGAATCCAAGCTTCTCCGGAAGGAAGTCCGTGTACAGGACATCATAAGCCGTTGAAACCTCCCGATTAAAATCAGAAAGTAGCGGCATGCGAATGTTCGAAGCTTTGGCAAATGCTTCCTGGGAAAACGGGCTGTCCACACTGATACCGTAGACGGTCGCATTCAGCTTTTCATATTCGCTCAGATCCCCGGAAACGGTGCACATTTCCGCTTCGCAAACACCCGTGAAAGCGAGCGGGAAGAAGAGGAGAACCACTTGTGAACCGCCGATCTGGCTGTCCAGAGAGATATCCACAAGCCCGTCCGCGGTCTTTTGTTTGAGTGTGAAGCCGGGGGCTTTCGTTCCTTTTTGCAATGCCATGATAGAAAGGTTGTTTGATTGTTGAAACAAAGAGTTTCAACCTACGCACCTTCCTGCCGCTGGCAACCGATAATTGCCGCGTCGCCTTCTGGCCTCAGGCAGCGACAGATGCAGGTGATCTGCGCGCACCCCATCGCAGAACAATCGGGGCCAGCGCAAAAGAGCGTGCAAACCGGGGGCCAAAGCGCTTGGGGTTCAGCAACGTCCTTACCAGCCAGCCAAGGAACAGACGGTCTGCCCACCGCGGAATCGGGGCCTGGGTGGAACTGAAAAAGCCAATGGCACCGCCCGTGCAAAGTAGCGCCGGAACGGGGAGATCCCCCGTCGGTCCCACCTTCCATTCCCGCTGGATATAGGCACCGAGAAACTCCTGCACCCCACCTCCAAGATTGATCAACACATACTTTGGCTTCCGCTCCTGCAGACGCGCGAGAAGAGCGGGATCCTCGATCCGGTCGCGCCCATACATCGGGGCAACATAAACGTCCTCGGGCCCGACCGGAATCCCCAGCCCCTGAAGGAAGCGCTCGTTGATAACCGAATCCTCCTGACTCGGATCGATTCGAAAGAGCACGCCCGGAACCCGCAACTCTGCCCGGGGCAGAAAATTCTCGAGAAATTCATACCCGGAGATGCGGTTGATATAACCGCCTCCGCGCAATCGCCACATCAGGGTCATGAAACCGCTATCCGGCAGAATGAGGGTGCTCGATTCCATTGCCCGAAAAAAGGCTGGATCCCGACTTACCTGGATCATGCAGGGTGCCGAGGGAACGGTCATCAGCCCCCCATTGGCCATGATCCAATCAACCGCCTCTTCAGCCGGTCCATTGTAAAGGGGCAGCCCGAGAATCTGCATTGTCGGAAGTGCTGGCATAAATCCTGAAAATGCGCCGGGCCTCTGCAAACTCAAGCGCTTTAGCACGCCTTTAAGGCGCAACGTCAGCTTGCCCTGAGTCCGCTCCTCCGCACCCTCCGAAACATGGGCACCGTGGCTGTGATCTATGACGAACGCTTTCTGGAGCACGATACCGGCGAGCAACACCCCGAGACCCGCCGCCGGGCCCAATGGGTGGCTGAAGCCATCCGGCGGTCTCCTCTGGCGAAACACGTCACCTTTCGGAAACCGTACCCGGCCAAGGCCAGCCTGATTGAGCGGGCTCATTCTTCAGACTACCGTCAATATATTGAAGAGGCCTGCCTCAAGGGCCAGCGATCGGTCGATTTTGGAGAAACCCTGGTCTCACAGGATTCTTACACCACCGCGCTCCTCAGTGCGGGGGCCGCCATCAGCGCCGTGGAGGCGGTTTGCAACGACGGCTATAAGGCTGCCTTCAGCTGCGCCCGCCCCCCTGGGCATCATGCCCGGACCGAACAAGCCATGGGCTTTTGCCTCTTCAATAGCGTGGCCATCGCCGCCATCCATGCCCAGACAGCACTTTCCAGAGAACGCATTTGCATCATCGATTTTGATGTTCACCACGGCAATGGGACCCAAGAGTGCTTTTACGCCACCCCATCGGTTCTCTTCATCAGCATCCATCAGCACCTCCTCTACCCTCAGTCCGGGTGGGCGAGCGAGACCGGAAGCGGCCAGGGTAAGGGCTACACCCTCAACATCCCCCTCCCCCCGGAGGCCGGGGCTGACGACTATCGACATGCCTTTGCCGAACAGATTGAACCAGCCCTGCGCCAGTTTTCCCCCGATCTGATACTCTTATCCGCCGGCTTCGATGGGCATCGACTGGACCCTCTGAGCAATACCCGGCTCGGCGAGGAGGATTTCTACGAGTTGACCCGGCGCATCATCGATCTCGCGGCCAAATTAGATCCACGTCCACCCGTGGCCTCCATTCTGGAAGGGGGCTATCATCCGGAGGCCTTGATCCGATCGGCCCTCTTCCATCTCTGCGCCTTGGCAGAGCAACCTGGAACGGACGCCCTCTATAAGCGTTATGCCCCGGCCTTGCGCACCCTTACGCTTCAGCCCAATCGGGAAGGGTAAGAATCTCCGGTTCACCCTTGGTGATCAAGACGGTGTGCTCGAAATGCGCGCTGGGCGATCGATCGCGTGTCAAAGCCGTCCACCCATCGGCGGCCATCTCAACTTCGGGCCGACCCAGGGTAATCATGGGCTCAATGGCCAAAGTCATGTTGGGCCTTAACCGCTCCCCGCGTTTACGCGGTCCAAAATTCGGAATCTGGGGCTCTTCGTGCATGCTGCTCCCAACGCCGTGTCCGACGAAGTCCCGCACGATGCCCAACCCGGTCGGTGCAATCGAACTTTCGATGGCATGTGAAATATAACCCACCCGATTTCCTGCCCGGGCTTCAGCGATACCCTGCTCAAGAGCGGCACGAGTGGCGTCCATCAGAAACTGGAGCGATTCCTCCACCGCGCCCACCCCAACGGTACGGGCGTTATCACCAATGTAGCCCTCATATATCACGCTGACGTCGACCGCAATGATATCGCCTTCGCGCAGAACCCGCTTGAGCTCTCCAATTCCGTGAACGATCTCCTCGTTGACGGAAAGGCAGGTGAAAGCCGGGAAGCGCTTGTTTCCGGAGCGATAGTCGTAACATGCGCTGATTGCTCCATAGCCCTCCATCAGCCGACGAGCTTCCTGATCAAGTTCGTAGGTGCTCACGCCCGGTTGCACCATCCGGCAGACACGATCCAGGACATTGGCGGCGATCCGCCCAGCGTCCCGCATGATCCTGACTTCTTCAGCCGACTTGATGGGTATCATCATTCTCTCTCCACGAATCGAGTTTAAAACCCGACCCGTGAGACCATCAGCCAAAGAAATATGCGTTCAGGCCCCACGCCAGAAGGCCGGATACAAACATCACCAACAACCAACGCCACAGCTGCTTGCCCTGTGCAATCCCGACGGTGTCAACCAGGTGCTTCACACGACCTTGGCTGCGGCCCTTGATCCGACCCTTCTTCAAGAAGCCGTCATAGTGCCGCTGCAAAAGATAGGTTTCAATCTGCCGCAGAAAATCGAGCAAGACACCGACGATAATGAGCAATCCAGTGCCCCCGAAGAATTGGGCCGCCTGGAAGGGAACGCCCGTCGCCATGTTGATGCTGTCCGGCAAGATCGCGATCACCAAAAGGAAGGCCGCTCCGAAGACCGTCAGACGCGTCATCGTGAAGTCCAGGTAGCGGGCCGTTGGTGCCCCCGGCCGAACGCCTGGAACATAGCCGCCGTATTTCTTCAGATCGTCCGCGATCTGCACGGGCTTGAACATGACCGATACCCAAAAGAAGGCGAAGGCCGCAATCAACCCGCCAAAGATCAGGTAATAACTCAGCCTCCCGTGCTGAAAAAGCAGTCCGAAATTGGTCAGCCAGCGCGCGTTCAAAGCACCGCCTGCCTGTGCAAAAATCGTGGTGAAGAACATCAGAATCGCCGAAGCAAAAATGATCGGCATAACACCGGAGTAATTCACCTTTAGCGGGAGAAAGCTACTTTGCCCCCCAAAGACCTTCCGCCCCACGACGCGCTTCGCATATTGAACCGGAATCTTGCGCGTCCCCTGTGTGACCAGGACCACCCCGGCGATCACCAGGAAGAGGAAGATCAACATCAGAATCCCTTGGGCCACATTCAGCTGTGGACCGCCCGCTCCAACCGGTGCGGTGAAGAGTGATGCCGTGAGCGTAATGGCCGCCGGCAGATCCGATAGAATACCGATCGTGATCAATAGCGAGATTCCATTTCCGATCCCGCGTTGTGTGATCTGCTCACCCAGCCACATCAGAAGCATCGTCCCCGCGGTCAAAAAGATCACCCCGGTAATCGTGAACCACATGGGATCAATCAGAACAATGCTTCCAAAACGGGTGACATCATAATCCGAAAACAGCCGTTGCGGGTTCTGAAGTGTCACAATCAGAAGAAGGGCCTGAACCAAGCAGATACCCAGCGTGGCGTAGCGTGTATACTGCGAAATCTTCTGGCGCCCGACTTCACCCTCCTGCTGCAAGCGCGAGAGCGAAGGCACCGCCGCCGTCAGCAGCTGAAAAACGATGGACGCGCTGATATAGGGCATGATCCCAAGCGCGAACAACGCCCCGTTCAAGAGAGCACCTCCCGTGAACATATTGTACAACCCGAGCAGGCTACCACCGGATTCCCTGGACTGAGCCGCAAAGAAATCCTGCAGCGGCGTCGGATCCAGCCCTGGCAAGGGGATATTTGCCCCTACCCGCGCGATAAAGAGCAGAAAGAGGGTAAGGAAAATCTTGTCCCGTAGCTCGGGAATCTTGAAGACGTTGAGAAATGCGGAGAACATCGGAGGTTAGGGCGGTTGCGCGGGCTGGAGAATCCGGGAACCCATAGAGAATGGGCGTCCTGCGGAGAACGTTTACCCGGCGTCTTCCTGGGAAGTTCCTTCGACGATGATTTTGCCGCCCGCCTTTTCAATCTTTTCCTTGGCGGAGCCCGAAAACTTATCGGCCGTCACCGTAAGTGCGCGATCAATATCACCAAAGCCGAGAATCTTGATCAAAACCGCACTTGGGCGAATCAGTCCCGCTGCAATGAGCGCATTGCGATCAACTGTATCCCCTTCCACGCGGACCAGATCACCGGTATTGACGATGGTGTACTCCGTCCGGAAGCGGGCATTGCTAAACCCGCGCTTTGGCAATTTACGGTAGAGCGGGATATGGCCCGACTCAAAGCCCGGGCGCAACCCGAAGCCAGCCCGGGAGCGCTGCCCCTTGTGACCGCGGCCCGAGGTCTTACCCAATCCCCCGCCTTCACCGCGACCCACGCGCTTGCGCTTCTTAAATCCACCACTCTTTACGAGATTGTGCAGTCTCATGACAAAATTCTCTTTCTGATTATTGGCTCTGGCAGGGATCAACCCCGATTATACCGCATCCCGAAGGGACCGGATCTCTTCCTGGGAGCGCATCTGCTTGAGCGCGTCCAAGGTTGCAAACACCATTGCAGAAGGCGTGTTGGATCCAAGGCTCTTCGTGAGAACGTCCTTGATTCCCGCAGCTTCGAGCACCGCCCGAACGCCGCCGCCTGCAATCACACCCGTCCCGGGGGTCGCAGGACGCAACATCACACGACCACCATCGTGCTCCCCAATCGCTTCATGGGGAACGGTGTTGTTCTTGCGCTTGACCGGCTTCATATTGCGTTTGGCCTGTTCCGTCCCCTTGCGGATACACTCGGGAACTTCCTTGGCCTTGCCATAGCCGACCCCAACCTGTCCGTCACCATCACCGATAACGACAAGGGCGGAGAAGGAGAAACGACGCCCGCCAGCAACCACTTTGGCGCAACGGTTGATATGAACAACCTTCTCAATGAGTCCGCTGTCCTCCTCTTCACGCACGGGAGGTCCGCCCCGGCCTCGGCCACCAGGACCGCGTCCACCCGGGCCCCGGGCACCGGGACCACGGCCTCCACCCGGGGCACCCCGGCCGCCGCGACCTCCGCGGGGCGGAGGAACGGCCAACGGGCGGTCAACCTTGCCAACGACAGCGCTGGTGCGGTCACGCTTCTCGGGGGCCGCAATGATGTCACCACCCTCTTGCGCAGGCTGCGCATCGGAGGCGACTTCGGTTTCTTGCAAATTCTCTTCTTTTGGTTCGTCGGACATGGTCAGTTCCTTAGAAATTCAAGCCGGCTTCACGGGCGGCATCGGCAAAGGCCTTGATGCGTCCATGGTAGCGGCGCCCGTGACGATCGAAAACGACCTTCTCGATATTGGCGGCCTTGGCCTTTTCACCCATCAAAGTGCCGAGAGCGGCCGCACCTGCGATATTCCGGTGCAGTTTGCCATCCCGAAGCCCCTTGTCGAGGGTGGAGACGTAAACCAGCGTTCGGCCGGTTTCGTCATCAATCGCCTGCGCGTAGATATGGTGATTGGTAAAGGCCACACACAAACGCGGACGCTCGGCTGTGCCCTTGATCTTCTTGCGGATGCGCAGGATACGGCGTGCGCGCAAGGCTTGTTTCTTTTCCAAATACATGATTCGTGATTTTCTACTAGCGGGAGAGGAAGGACTCCCTCGCATGGGGTTTCATCAGCCGGCCTTCTTGCCTTCCTTGCGGCGGACGTATTCACCATCAATGACCACACCCTTGCCCTTGTAGGGCTCAGCGGGCTTAAAGCCCTTGATCTGTGCAGCAAAGTGCCCGACAGCCTGCTTGTCCGGGCCCTGCACCTTAACTTTTGTCGGATCGGCAAGCGTCACCGTGATTCCGCTCGGAATCGGATGTTCGATCGTGTGCGAGTAGCCGAGGCTCAATTCGAGCAACTGGCCTTTCAGGACCGCCCGAAAGCCGACGCCCGAAATGATCAGGTTTTTTTCGTAACCGTTGGTGACGCCTTCCAGCATGCTCGCGACGATGCTGCGGGCTGTCCCGTGCATGGCGCGGGCATGGCGGCTCGAGCCCTGCGGTTTGACGATGATCTGGCCCTCGATCTCATCGATCTGAACCACGTTGGGATCAAACCGCTTCTCAAGTTTGCCCTTGGGGCCTTCGACACGGACAACGCCATCTTCAACGGCTACTTTGACCTTGTCGGTTACGGGGATGGGAAGTTTTCCAATTCTGCTCATGGCAATGTTCTTTCCGGTTTACCAAACGGAGCAGATAAGCTCTCCGCCGATGTTTTGTCGACGCGCATCGCGGTCCTTCAAGACACCCTTGGAGGTGGTGAGGATCCCGACGCCAAGCCCGCCGAGGGTCCGAGGAATTTCTGGTGCCTGATAATAGAGTCGGCGACCGGGTGTGCTGATGCGGCGAATACCGGTCAGCGCAGGGGTGTCATCGACATACTTCAGCGTGAGAACGAGGCTCTTGCGCTGACCCTCGTCAGTTTCCACTTCCACTCCACGGATGTAGCCTTCTTCACGAAGGATTTCCGCTATGCTTAGGTGCATTTTGGAGAAGCGGGCCGTGCAGGTGTCCTTGCGGGCACTGTAGGCGTTGCGAATGATTGTAAGAAAATTGCTGATGGAATCAGACATGAGACGGTTTCTCCTTAGCCGGTTAGAATCGGGTTACCAGGAGGACTTCGTCACTCCGGGGATCTTCCCCTGGGAGGCGAGCTCGCGGAAGGTGATACGACTCACGCCGTATTTACGAAGGTAGGCACGGGGCCGACCGGTGATGCTGCAACGGTTTCGCAGGCGAACCGGACTCGAATTCCTTGGCAGCTTGGTCAGCTTCCGCTGGGCCGCGTAGAACTCTTCGTCGCTCGATGCTGCGTCTGCCATGATGCCCTTGAGCTCTTCGCGTTTTGCCCGATACTGGGCGGCGAGTTTCAAGCGCTTCTTTTGGCGTTCGATCATTGCTTTCTTTGCCATGATAAAGTGTCTCCTGATGAATTAGGCAGTTGCCGCCTCGGAGGTCGGCTCGGTTGCGGTGGCGCCTTGGCGCTGACGGAAAGGCATTCCGAAGAGCTTGAGCAGCTCCCGCCCCTCGTCGTCCGACACAGCGCTGGTTACGATGGTAATATCCATCCCGAAGCCGGTCTTTGTACCGTCTCCATGAGTCTCCGGAAAAATTGTGTGGTCGGTGATGCCGATGGTGTAGTTTCCGTTGCCATCAAGCTTGTCATTCAAACCCCGAAAGTCGCGAATCCCCGGAAGGGCGACGCCAATCAAGCGGTAGAGGAACTCGAACATGCTCGACCCGCGCAAGGTGACTTTGGCACCGATGGGCACGCCTTCACGAAGCTTGAAGTTCGAGACGCTCACTTTCGCCTTGGTCAGCACGGGCCGCTGTCCCGCGATCGCACCCAGTTGACGGACGATCTCCTCGATCTCCTTCTTTTCGAGCGTGGCAGAAAAGCCGGAGTTGATGACGACCTTCTTGATACCGGGAATCTGGTGCACGTTCTTGTAACCACGGCTTTTGCGTAGTTCTGGAACGACGTGCTCCTGGTAGTAAGTTTTTAAATACGGAATGGACATGATTTTCTCCCTGGTTTCCTCGGCTCAATTTCCGACTGAACCTTGCGGACCTCTGGCAAATGGAATAGCGCTCAATTACTTGCCAGCCTTCCCGCCGACCTTCTCGTCGTAACGGGTAGCAAGCATGACGTTGGAAAGATGGATCGGGTTTTCCCGCTCGTTGATGCCACCGGCATCATTCTCGGAACGGGCCTTCTCGTGGTGCTTCCGCTTGTTGACCCCTTCGACCAAAACGCGTTGCGCGGCCGGAAAGACCTGCATCACCTTGCCCCGATCACCCCGCTGGTTTCCAGCGATAACAACGACTTCGTCGCCTGACTTGATCTTCAATTTCATGTTAGAGTACCTCTGGTGCGAGACTGATAATCTTCATGTACCGGCGCTGGCGAAGTTCGCGGGCGATCGGGCCATAGACACGATTTCCACGGGGCTGGCCATCCGGGTTGATGAGAACGACAGCGTTGGAATCAAAACGCAGGTAACTTCCGTCGGCCCGGCGAATCGGAGCACGTGTGCGCACGATAATCGCACGGCATACACTGCCCTTCTTCACGGAGGCATCCGGTGAGCTGTCGCGAATGTTGACGACAATCTCGTCGCCCACCGAAGCGCTGCGCTTCATCTGCCCGAGGCGGCGAATCATCTTGGCCTTTCTGGCGCCGGTGTTGTCGGCGACGTCGACCATTGAAAGCATTTGGATCATGGCTGAACCTTCTTCTAAATAAAGTGAGTAACGCGGGACGCTTTAGTCGATTACAGGTGCCTTCTGGACAACCTCGACGATGCGGAACCGTTTCAATTTGCTGAGTGGCCGAGTCTCCATAATAACCACGCGGTCACCCACCCCGCAGGCATTCTCCTCATCATGGACGTGCACCACCGTCTTGCGCTTTACCTCCTTGAGCAGGAGCGGGTGGCGGATCTTGTAGCCGTAGGTGACCTTGACGGACTTATTGCCGGATCGGCTGGTGACGACGCCAATAATGGAATTGCGTTTGTTTCGGTCGGACATGGTTTGAAAGGGATTGGTCGGAGGCGTGCCGTTAGGAAGCCGAAGCCGTGGTATTCTTTTGCTTGAGGAGCGTCTGCACGCGAGCGATGTCGCGGCGGAGCTCCTTGAGAAGGTGGGACTTTTCCAGCTGGCCAGTCTGCTTGCTTAGGCGGCTCTTCAAGAGCTCCTGTCGCAGGTCGCGCAGCTTCTTTTCCAGCTCCACTTGGGAAAGCTCCCGAAGATCTTTGATTTTTTGCGCCATGAGTTGGGTGCTCCTATAAATCAGATGTTGTCGCGGGTGATGAAGCGGCATGGCAGCGGCAGCTTGCCGTCGGCCAGTCGCATCGCTTCACGTGCGGCGGTGGTGCTCACACCAGAGAGTTCGAAGAGGATTGTTCCTGGCTTGACCTTGGCCGCCCAGAACTCAACGCCGCCCTTACCTTTACCCTGCCGGGTTTCAGCCGGCTTCTTGGTGATCGGCTTGTGCGGGAAAATGCGAATCCAAACCTTCCCGCGACGCGCCAGATAGCGGTTGATTGCGATACGGGAGGCTTCGATCTGCTGGGCAGTGACCAGGCCTCGCCCGAGGCATTGAATTCCGTAATCACCGAAAGCGAGGGTATCTCCCCCTTTAGCATGACCGCGGTTGCGACCTCGATGCTGCTTGCGGAACTTTGTCCTGGATGGCATTAATGGCATGGCTCTGCTCCAAAAAAATGAATATCAGTCGATTGAAAGAAATTGTAATTATCCGAGGGGCCGCTCGTCGTCGGCCAAACAAATCCAGCACTTGACGCCGATCAGTCCATAGACGGTGCGGGCTTCAGAGAACCCATAGTCGACATTGGCCCGAAGCGTGTGAAGAGGCACGGACCCGGCCCGCGTCGTCTCTGTCCGGGCGATGTCACCGCCTCCAAGGCGGCCGGAGACCTGAAGCCGAACCCCGAGGGCTCCCATACTCATGGTGCTCTGGACTGTCTTCTTCATGGCCCGGCGGAATGAAATGCGGCGCTCCAACTGAAGGGCGACGCTCTCGGCGACCAACTGCGCAACGATCTCAGGCTTCTTGACTTCCTGAATGTCCAAAAGGATCTCGCGACCGATCATCTTCGAAAGATCGGCCTTGATTTTCTCGAGCTCCTGGCCTTTGCGGCCGATGACGATACCTGGCCGAGCGGTGTAGACCTTTACACGCACCCGATTGCCAGCGCGTTCAATAAAAATGCGGGGCACCGCGGCAAAGCGGAACTTCTCTCCGAGAAACTCCCGAATGCGATAGTCTTCCGCCACCAGAGGACCGAAGTCCTTCTTGCGGGCAAACCAGCGGGACTGCCAGTCACGGCGGATGGCGAGGCGAAAACCAATTGGATTTACTTTCTGACCCATGAGAACTTAAGCGTTTGCGGTGGCGCCTTCGGCGAGAATAATGCGGAGGTGGCTCGTGCGCTTCTTGTAGCCGTGGGCGGAGCCCCGGGCGACCGGACGAAAGCGCTTGAACGCCGGACCTTCTTCCACAACCGCCATCTTGATCACAAGATTGTCGGAGGAAAGATTGTGGTTGTTTTCAGCGTTGGCGATGGCGCTCTGAAGGGTCTTGCGCAGCAGTCGAGCGGATTTCCGCGGGATGAATGCCAGCAGTTCGAGCGCTTCGTTGGCGGGCCGACCTTGAATGGCACGGGCAACACCGCGGGCTTTGGCCGGTGAGATTCGCGTGAAGCGGGAAAGGGAAGTCACTTCCATGAGGAATGGTGGTTGGGTAGCGGCGAGCCGCAATTACTTCTTGTTGTGAGGCTGGTGGCCGCGGAAGGTACGAGTCGGCGAGAATTCGCCCAAACGGTGGCCTACCATATTCTCCGTAACGTGCACCGGCAGGAAATTCTTCCCGTTGTGCACTTCAAGATTGAGGCCGATGAACTCGGGCGTGATTTGCGACCGACGTGACCAGGTGCGGATAGGCTTGCGATCGTCGGCAGCCTGAGCTGCTTCGATTCGCTTCCAGAGACCTGGGTCAACAAAGAATCCTTTTTTGAGGGAACGTGCCATATCGAATTACGGAGAGGGTTACTTCATCCGGCGGCCGTTGCGGCGCACGAGAATGAGGCTATCGGAGCGTTTCTTCTTCTTGCGTGTTGGGAAAGCTTTCGAGAGCTGTCCCCAGGGGCTGACCGGATGCCCGCCACCGGAGGTGCGGCCTTCACCACCACCCATCGGGTGGTCTACAGGGTTCATGGCCACACCGCGAACCCGGGGACGCCGGCCGAGCCAGCGTTTCCGTCCGGCCTTGCCGAGCGCCCGATTGCCGTGGGTGCTGTTCCCGACGGTTCCTATTGTCGCGCGGCAGTTTTCGTTAAAGAGGCGAAGCTCGTTCGAAGGCATCCGAACAGAAACCATCCCCTTCTCGACAGATACGAGGGTCGCTGAGACACCAGCGGTGCGGACAAGGCTCCCCTTTGTGTTCGGGTTCACTTCGATTGAGTGAATGGACGTCGACGGGGGGATGCTCTTCATCGGCATGCTGTTGCCCGGAGCAAACTCCGCCACCACGCTGGCGTTGATCACCTTGGCACCCACCTCGAGCCCTTGCGGGGCCAGAATGTAGCGCTGCTCCCCATCCTCATACTGGATGAGAGCGATGTTGGCCGACCGATTGGGATCGTACTCAAAGCGAAGAACTTCGGCTGGGGCATCAATGCGATCCCGACGAAAGTCGACAATACGATAGAGGCGCTTGTGGCCCCCACCCCGGCGACGGGAGGTGATGCGACCATAGACATTACGGCCACCGCTGCGCTTCTTGATCTCTGTCAGCTTCTTCACCGGCCGCTCCTTGCTCAGGTGCGGTTGGGTGTTTTTGACGAGAAAGCGCTGTGCGGGAGTCAGCGGACGAGTGGAAGTGATAGGCATGGTAGTTCCTTTCCGGAGCTTCAGGTGAGATCGATGGCTTCGCCATCCTTGAGGCGAACAATCGCCTTCTTGTAGCCGGGCTTCTGCCCGTTGTTGCCGCGGCGCGAACGATCGCGCTTCACTTTAGGCCGGACGTTCAGAATGTTGACCGTCTTCACCTTCACCTCGAACTGCTTCTCAATGGCCTGCTTGACCGAGATCCGATTCGAACCGGAGGTAACCTGAAAGTAATACTGGTTCAAGTTCGACGACGCTTCGGTCGCCTTCTCTGTTACCAGGGGCCGGACAATAATGCGTTCCGCTTCGATCATGACTGGGTGCCTCCGTTCAGACGGCTCAGGAGCTTTTCAATCCCCTTTTCACTAAAGATAATTCGATCAAAATCACTCAGATCGAGTGCATTGACATTTGAAGCCTCGCGCATGTCCAAGCGGGCAATGTTCCGCGCCGCCAGAACCGACTGATCGGCCCAGCTGTCGTCGACAACCAGAAGGCGGCCGGTCGGGGCCATCGCACTGATGACACCATTAAAGGCTTTGGTCTTGGCAGACTCGGCGTCCCAGCGTTCAACGACATCAATCTCGCCATCAACCGCACGCTCATAGAGAGCGCGCTTCAGGGCGAGGGCCCGCATTTTCTTATTGATCTGCTGGCTATAGTCGCGGGGCTGAGGGCCGTGAGCAACAGAACCGTGGTAGTGTTGCGGGCCGACTTTGGTTCCCTGGCGGGCAATACCCGTTCCTTTTTGGCGAAACGGCTTCTTGCCTGTGCCATGAACTGTTGAGCGGGTCTTGGTGCTGTGCGTGCCCTGGCGACGGTTTGCCATGTATGCCAGCAAAACCTGCTTCAAAGCCTGCACGCCCTTGTCCCCTTCCAGTTCGGGAATCGAATACTCCTTTTCGGAGACGGATGCTCCGTCGGCGGTATAAAATTTGAGTTTCATGACCTGAAAATCCTTGCGAGGTTAGGCGGAGCGACGCTTCTTGACCGCACTGCGGACAATAACGGTGGAGCCATTAGCGCCGGGAATGCTTCCCTTGATCAAGATCAGATTCTTATCCTCAATGACCTTAATGACTTTGAGGCTCTGTTGGGTGCGGCGAACATCACCCATGTGGCCTGGCATTTTCTTCCCCGGCTGAACTTCTCCGGGGAACTGCGAGTTCCCGATCGAACCCGGGCGGCGGTGCATCATGTGACCATGGCTGGCCGGCTGACCGGCAAACCCGTAGCGCTTCATGACGCCTTGAAAGCCACGGCCTTTGGTGGTGCCAATCACATCAACCTTGGGCTCGTCCTTGAAAATCGCGACCGTCAGCTCGTCGCCGGTCTTCACATCGGCAGCATCGGTGTAGCGAACTTCGCGCACCAGCCGCACGGCACCCACCTTGTTTTTGGCAAAGTGCCCAGCCATCTGTTTGCTGGTGTGCTTCTCCTTGGCCGGACCGTAACCGATCTGAGCGGCATGGTAGCCGTCCGACTCAATCGTCTTCACCTGAACGACGGGACAGGGCCCCGCCTCGATGACCGTAACCGGCACGAGTTCATTGTCCGCAGTATACACCTGCGTCATGCCGATCTTTTTGCCTATTAATTGTTTCATTTTACCAAGCGGCAGAAGCGGTGCAAAAAGAGGCACGACCCTGCATTAGGATGAGGAAAAGTTTATTCGAACTGAAAAGGAAGAACTGAGAGGCGGAGGTCCGCAGCGTCGCTGACGGCTTTCCGTTCAGAGCTTCCTACTGAAGAAAGTCAAAGCGTGTGAGGCAACGCGGGAGTTTCGGAGCTGTCAAGCCAATCGACAAAAAAAATGGTGGCGGAACCAAAATAGTTCCGCCACCGGGAAAGGACAGATCAAACGTTAATCGAGATATCGACCCCTGCAGGAAGATTCAGCTTCTTGAGTTCGTCGACCGTCTGGGCCGTTGGCTCAACGATATCGATGAGACGCTTGTGCGTGCGCTGTTCAAACTGATCCATCGACTTTTTGTCGACGTGGGGAGAACGGTTCAAGGAGACCTTTTCGATCCGGGTCGGCAGCGGGACAGGCCCGGCTACACGGGCACCGGAGCGCTTGGCCGTATCAACGATCTCGGTCGCGCTCTGGTCGATGATCCGGTAGTCGTAACCTTGAAGTTTAATGCGAATTCGTGGACCGCTCATAGATGGAAAGGAACGATGATTTTAAATACAGGATGAAAGAGTCGAATGATCAGGTACGAGCAGGGGCACGTGACTGGGTCTTGACGATGCCTTCGACGAGGCTCGGCGGAACCTGTTCGAAGTGCGACGGCTCCATGGAATAGGAGGCCCGGCCCTTCGAGAGCGAACGCACATCGGTGGAGTAGCCAAACATCTGCTCAAGCGGAACATTGGCAAGAATCCGCACCAGCTTACCGCGGGTTGTGATGCCTTGGATGACGCCGCGGCGACGGTTGAGGTCACCGACAATATCCCCCTGGTAGTCGTCCGGTGTTTCCACTTCGACCTTCATGATCGGCTCGAGGAGGACCGGCTTGGCCTTGGCCATGGCATCGCGGAAAGCGAAAATACCGGCCATCTTAAAGGCCATTTCGGAGGAGTCGACTTCGTGGAAGGACCCGAAGGTGAGACGGACACGGAAGTCGACCACCGGGAATCCGCCGATGGTGCCGTTGCGGGATGCTTCTTTGATCCCGTCTTCTGTTGGACGGATGTATTCCTTCGGAATAACCCCACCAACGATCTCGTTGACAAATTCATAACCTTGGCCGGCCTCACGAGGCTCGAGGGCGATTTCGGCGTGGCCGTATTGACCCCGTCCACCCGACTGACGGACGAACTTGCCAACACCCTTGGTCGCCAGTGTCACCGTTTCACGGTAGGCGATCTGTGGCTTACCCGCCGTCGCCTGGACCTTGAATTCGCGGAAGAGGCGATCCCGAATGATGTCGAGGTGAAGCTCACCCATCCCGGCGATGATGGTCTGTCCGGTCTCTTCGTCGGACGACACCATAAAGGTTGGGTCTTCATCCGACAGACGCTGCAATCCGATCGATAGCTTCTCCTGGTCGGCTTTGGAATCCGGCTCAACAGACATGCTGATAACCGGATCCGGGAAAGTGGGAGGCTCGAGAATGATGTCCAGTCCCTTTTCTGCGAGGGTATCGCCCGTGCGGACGTCCTTGACCCCGATCAGTGCGACGATGTCGCCGGAGTAGGCCCGCTCAATGTCTTCGCGGCTATCGGCAAACATGACCATCAGGCGGCTGACGCGTTCGGTCTTGCCGGTGCGCTGGTTAACCAGAGTCGTTCCCTTTTCGAGGGTTCCCTGATAGATCCGGAAAAAGACCAGTTTACCGACGAAGGGATCAGTCCAGAGCTTGAAGGCCAAACCGGCCAGCTTCTTGTTATCGTCTGGTGCCACCTCGAGAATGACATCCTCTTCGTGGATCGAGTGCCCTCGCTGCGGCGGGATATCGAGAGGGCTTGGAAGGTAGTCAACAACAGCGTTCAGAACGCGCTGGATACCTTTGTTCTTAAAGGCGGATCCGGGGATCACACCAATGAAATTCAATGAAAGGGTGGCCGCACGGATCCCGGTGCGCAGTTCGTCGTCGGTGATTTCCTCGCCCTCGAGATAGCGCTCCATGAGGGTATCGTCGTGAGAGGCCACATCTTCGATCAGCTTTTCGCGGTATTCCTTGGCTTGCTCGAGATGCTCAGCCGGAATGTCGTCGATCGTATAGGTCGCGCCGGTTTGGTCGCTGAGGTCATAGAGGATAGCCTTCATCGCGACGAGGTCGATAAGGCCGCTGAGATTTTCCTCCGAGCCGATTGGCAAGTAAAGTGGGTGGGCGTTTCCTTCGAGCTTTTCGCGGATGTCGTTGACCGCACTGAAGAAATCCGCGCCCGTTCGGTCCATCTTGTTGATGAAGGCGATCCGGGGAACCTTGTATTTGTTCATCTGACGCCAGACCGTTTCGGACTGGGGTTGCACACCGGCAACGGCACAGAAAACGGCAACGGCTCCGTCTAAAACCTTCAGGGAACGCTCGACTTCAGCGGTGAAGTCAACGTGCCCGGGCGTATCGATAACATTGATACGATGGGAAATGCCTTCAAACGGGCCGTCTTTCGTCGTCCATTCGGCCGAGATAGCCGCCGATGTGATGGTGATCCCGCGTTCGCGCTCCTGCTCCATCCAGTCAGTGGTGGCGGCGCCTTCGTGGGTTTCCCCGATTTTGTGAATCCGACCCGAATAGTAGAGAATCCGCTCGGTTGTGGTCGTCTTGCCGGCATCAATGTGGGCGGCAATACCGATATTGCGCTGGAACTCCAGCGGGTAGTTTCGCTTCGGCGAATTCGCCGGCGAAAGATTCTTCTTATCAACAGTTGGCATGGGAGGGAGGAAAATCTGGGAAAGAACAGGATGCGTGGCAAATAGCCGCGCGGTTACCAGCGAAGGTGTGCGAACGCTCGGTTGGCCTGGGCCATGCGGTGGGTGTCGTCCTTCTTTTTCACGACAGAACCGGTGTTGTTATAAGCGTCGATAATTTCGCTTGCAAGGTTGTCACGCATTGAACCCCGTCGGGAGCGTGCGGCGGTGACGAGCCAGCGGAAGGCGAGGCTCTGCTGGCGCTCGAACGACAGTTCGATTGGCACCTGGTAGGTTGCCCCGCCCACCCGACGGCTCTTCACTTCGAGCTTCGGTCGGATGTTCTCGAGCGCGCCGAGAACGAGATCGATAGGATCACCCTTTTCGAGCTTCTCGCTGACGCGTTCAAAAGCTCCGTAAACGATCTTTTGCGAGAGGGATTTTTTCCCGTCCAGCATGACCACATTGATCAACTGGCTGACCAACGTGCTCTTGTAACGTGGGTCGGGAATGTATTCGCGTTTTTCGGCTCGGCGGCGACGTGACATGATCTGGAAATTTTAGCGTGCGGGAATAGCAGAGTTATTTCTTCGGGCGCTTCACGCCGTATTTCGATCGTGAGCGACGGCGCTTTTCAACGCCGGTGCAGTCCAGGGCTCCGCGCACAATATGGTAGCGGACACCTGGCAAGTCCTTCACCCGACCACCGCGCACGAGCACAACACTGTGCTCCTGAAGGCTGTGCCCCTCATCCGGAATGTAGGCGATCACTTCATAACCGCTGGTCAGACGGACCTTGGCCACCTTTCGGATAGCCGAGTTCGGCTTCTTGGGTGTGCGGGTCATAACCTGTGTGCAAACGCCCCGGCGAAAGGGGTTCGACTTCAGGGCCGGTGATTTGCTCTTCATTGTGTTGAGCACACGCGGATTGCGAACGAGTTGATTGATTGTGGGCATGCTTGGGTGTCGCGCAGAAATTACGAAAAACGGCCAAAGTAGACTTCAGGCAAGGCAGTGCAAGCCGTTTTTTGAAAATCTCGCGATGCCGTTAATGATGGGCCTCGAACCCGAAAGCAGGGACCGAGGTTGTTCATGAGAGGCCAAAAAGGAGCTGCAGGAGGCGGATGGATCCCTTTCCGAGGGTGGTGCGTTCGCCGGTGCTCACGACAAGCTGACGGCAGGCAAACCGATCCAGCTCACCCGGATCGATGGCAACAATCTCAATCGTCCCCGCGCCTTCAGCCAATTCCGGATCGTTCGGGTCGAGGGGGTCAAAGCGAATCGGCAAACCCCAACCGGTGAGAGTGACCTCCCAGCCTCCGACACCGGCTTCCGGCATCGAACGGGCGAGGAGGGCTGGGTATCGCTTCACGAAATCAGGAACGGTCGGGGTCGTCACCCGCAAGACCACCCCTGCCGGGAGATCGCGCATGGATGCACCCGGCGAGGCGATACGGCCCTCGGCCAATTGCTGAAAGACGGTGTGGGGGTCGAAGCCCACAAGATTGAGTCCGTTCCAGATGCCGTGATGGTTGGCCGATCCAAAGTCCTGGCGATCAAACCATCCTTGAAAAGCATCGGAAAGCCGCACGCCAAACTCGAGGTGAAGATGCGCGCGCGAACGCGGGATCGAGTACCCCCCTGCACTGCGCCCGAGAAGGCCCACCCGGCTTCCACCAGAAATGAAAGCGCCGACCTCCAAGCCTTCCTCGATCGAGGCCAGGTGTGCATAAAGGGTGTGAATAGCCGGCTCACTCCCGGTATGCTCGATGATCACGTAGCGCCCGTACCCGCTGTTCCCGGCGATGCGGTTGATGTAGGCGACCCTGCCGTCCATCACCGCGTGGACTGGATCGACCGCTTCTCCCCGCCGCCGCGGCAAAACCGGGGCAATGTCCAAGCCCTCGTGAAAGCGGTGTCCATTGTTCCGCACACAACCAAACAAGGCGCTCTCCGGCTCACCGGAAACAGTCGGCTGCACCCAACTGGCATAGGCCCTGCCCGCTTCGAAGGGATTTTCACCCACGGGCCAGTGAACAGTCGGCTGCGCGCTGGCCGTCGCAGACAAAAGAATAATCAGAAAGGTGGAACGAATGATGGAAACAACTGTGTCAGGCATTGGAGGAACTTTCGTACGTTTGGAAGGATCTCCACCTGTCGCGAGTCTTTTCTGACCCATCAACGGATTTGCTCTCCAGACCTGGCCTTCAGCCAGGGTCCTGTGGCAACCTCGATGATTCGTTGTTGACGGAGCGCCGGGTGCAGGGGAAACCGACCTGATGGCAGGCATGGGGAAGAAACGGCTGGACGAGATCCTGGTGGATCGGGGTTTGCTCGATACACGGGCACAGGCCCGGGGCTATATCCTCGCGGGGAAGGTCAGGTCCGGGAGCGTCATCCTCGACAAGCCGGGCAAAGCCTACCCCGAAGATGTCTTGCTTGAAGTCGAACGTCCCCCACCCTACGTGAGCCGGGGTGGCGAGAAGCTGGCGGCGTTTCTGGATCGCTTCGACCCTCCCGTCCACGGGACGCACATTCTGGATGTCGGGGCCTCAACAGGAGGATTTACAGACTGCCTCCTCCAACGCGGCGCGGCCCGGGCAACCTGTGTGGATGTCGGACGCGGTCAACTGCACAACAAACTCGTGCAAGATCCCCGGGTGACGAGTCTTGAGCGAACCAACGCCCGCTCCCTCGAGACAGCGGACCTACCCCGCCCAGATTACGACATCGTGGTGATGGATGTCTCTTTCATTTCGCTGCGTCTCGTTCTTGTTCCGGTTTGGACACGGGTGGCGACAGACGGCGTCTTGATCACCTTGATCAAACCCCAATTTGAAGCCGGTAAATCAGAAGCCGATGAAGGACGCGGTGTGATTCGTGATCCCGCCATTCACCAACGGGTGATCGAGGAGATTCGGACATTCGCAGGCAGGCAGCTGCCCGGTGCACAAGAGATTGGATTAGTCGATTCCCCAATCACAGGAGCCGACGGCAACCGAGAATTTCTTATTGGCTGGAAGAAGGTTGCGGAAGCTTTGTAAAGCGCGTTGAGTCCACCCTTCAATGATTGCTGGCACCACACTCAACATCAGGCGCCTCGCTCTTGCCGTAAACCCTTCCAAAGAGGGTGCGGAACCATTGGCAAAGACCATCGAAAAGATGGCCCGGGAGCGCGGAGTCGAAACTTTCCGCGTCGAGGCCTTCCCGGTCCCGCAGGAGGGGCTCAAGGGCATCGACCTCTGTTGCGTGCTGGGTGGCGATGGCTCCATCCTCGGCGTCGTCAATGCCGCCACTTTCGGGAATGTGCCCGTCCTCGGGATCAACTTCGGTGCACTGGGCTTCATGGCGAATTTTGCCGCTGACGAAGCCATTGGCGTCCTTCGCGGGATACTTTCCGGAGACCCCTGCCAGATCGACCGCCGCAGCGTCCTGGAGTGCCGCAGTGCCGATGGGAAGTGCGTCCTCGCGCTGAATGACCTGGTCATCAAGACGCCGACCTCCCGACTCATCCAGCTTCGGGTCCGCTCGGGAAAACACGATGTAAACGACTATTATGCCGATGGGCTGATCGTGGCCACCCCCACAGGGTCCACCGCATATAACGTTTCTGCCGGAGGTCCAATCATTCACCCAAGTGCGGCCGCCATCGTCCTCACCCCCATCAACCCGCATACCTTGAGCAACCGGGCGATTGTTCTCAATGAGTGTGCACAGCTTGCAATCGAGTTGTGCGCCGGCAGTCCCGAAGCGCACCTATCGGCTGACGGCCGCGCCGCCTTCGCCCCCGGGAGCGCCTTTCCGATCACCGTGACCATTTGCCAGGACGTCCGCTTTCCCCTCGTGCAACACGACGACTACAGCCACTTTCACGTGCTCCGGCGCAAACTGAAGTGGAGCGGGCAAGCGCCCTTCCGTCTCTCAAAATAAGGCACCCGCCGCCGAGGGCGATGATCCACCGCACGACCCCCGCACAGCGAGATCCGACGCCACCTCAACGCCTTCAAGCCTCGATCCATACGAGCGCCCCAACCGGCACGACCTCGTACAATTCAATAAGTTCGGAATCGGGCAAGAGGAGGCAGCCCGCGCTCACATTCCGCTCCCAGGCATCGGGCACATTCGTGCCGTGAATATAGATATAGCGGTCGTAGCTATCCACGCCAGGGCCCTGATTCACATTGGGTTCGAGACCGGCAAGACGCAAAATTCGAGTCGTTACGAGAGCCTTCTGCCCGGGCCCCGCATCCGGTCGCTCCCCAAAAGTGTGCCCCTGAGACTGGCGGCCAATAAAAACCGTTCCCGCCGGTGCCCCGTCACCATATTTCTCCACGACCTGGTGCAGCCCGGACGGCGTCCCGAGGCTGCCCTCGACATTCGACGGGGGTCGACGGCTGGAAGAGACAGGATACACCCGAAGGAGAGCCCGATCCCTAAAGTGACGGAGTTTTTTCTCGCTTAGGGTTGCGATAAGGGCATGATTGATCGGTTCATTGGCGTGCCTCTCCACAGCCCGCCGAAATGCAGAATCCCTGAACCATTGATTCCATGTCATATCGAGTCGGCATCATCGGAGCGACCGGCGCCGTCGGTCAAGACCTGCTCACGCTCCTGCACGAGCGTACTTTTCCCTGCGCGGAAATCCGTCTCTTTGCCTCTGCCCGATCAGCCGGGAAAACGCTGACCTGCGGCGAGCACAGCTATACCGTTGAAGAGGCCACCCCTGATTGCTTCAAGGATCTGGACCTGGCTTTGTTCAGCGCGGGGGCGAGCACCAGCCGCGCGCTCGCTGCAGAAGCGGTCAAGCGGGGCTGTGTTGTTGTCGACAACAGTTCCGCCTTCCGCATGGACGCCGATGTGCCGCTGATCATCCCGGAGATCAACCCTTCCGCGATCGACAGCCACAAGGGCATCATCGCAAACCCGAACTGTTCGACCGCCATCACCCTGATGGGGCTCTACCCGCTTCATCGCCGCTTCGGCCTGCTTCGTTTCTTTGCCGCCACCTACCAGGCTGTCTCCGGAAGCGGTATTTCCGGCATGGAAGAGCTCGACTCCCAGCTCAAGGCTTGGGCAAAGGGTGAATCCGTCGCCCCCAACACCTACCCGCATCCGATCGCTTTCAACCTCTTTCCGCAAGTCGACGTCTTTCTCGAAGACGGCTACACGAAGGAGGAACACAAGCTGGTGTATGAGAGCCGGAAGATTCTGGGGCTTCAGGACCTGCTCGTTTCCTCGACCTGTGTCCGCGTCCCCGTGATGCGAGCCCATTCGATTGCCATCAATGCCGAGTTCAGCGAACCCGTCGATCTGTCGAGCGCCCGTGAAGCCCTCTCGAATTTCCCGGGCACGGAGCTCTGTGATGAACCTGCATCAAGTCAGTATCCCACGCCCCTCGCCTATGCCGGCCGCGCGCCTTGCGGCGTCGGGCGGCTGCGGAAGGACAGTGCTTTCTCCAACGGTCTGGCCTTTTTCATTGCCGGCGACCAGATCCTGAAGGGGGCGGCGCTCAATGCCGTTCAGATAGCCGAGCTCCTGCACGAGCGCGGTGTTCTCCGCATCGCAAACGCTTAATCCAGGACCTCCAGAATCGCCGTTCCCACGCGGTCCGCGACCAGTCGGCCAGAACGCGTGAGAAAAAAGCGCGCCTCCCGGCGGGCTGCGAGGTCTTCCTCTTCAAGGTCAGCGAGGAGCCCTTCGAGGGGTGCCCACTTTGCTTCCGGAAAGCGCCCCTTGAGTTCATCGAGATCCACCCCGGCGTTCATCCGCAACCCAAAGATCAAGGCGTCGCCCACGAGAATCGTATCGTCGAGATCCGTCTCTTCGGCGTATTGAAGGCACCCGGCTCTCAACCCATCGAGCCACGCCTCAAGATCGTGGACGTTGGTCGATCGCTTCCGATCCGCCTGGCTGGCTGCGGAGGGACCGAAACCCATCCACTCCTGCATGTTCCAGGTCGCGATATTGTGCCGGCAGGCGTAACCTGGCCGGGCAAAATTACTCACCTCGTATTGCGTAAAACCGGCGGCTTCAAGGGTGTCCCAGGCCACTTCATAAAAGGCCGCCTCATCGATCGGATTCCGTTTCTCAACCTCCCCCCGCTGCAGACGCACCCACAGCGCCGTATCCTCCTCAAAGGTGAGGCAATAGGTCGATATATGAGCCGGCCCCCGCGCGATGGCCGCCTCCAGGGCCGCCCGCCAGGCCTCCAAACTCTGACCCGGTAGAGCAAACATCAAATCCACACTCCGGTTCTTAAACCCCGCAGCTTCGATCAGATCGAGCGCCGCATCGATCTGGCGCCGGGTGTGGGGACGCCCCAGGCGATCCAGCATCCCATCATCAAAGGACTGCACGCCCATCGAAACCCGATTCACACCCAGTTCGCGCAACGCCTCCAGCTTGTCCGCCCGAACGGACGCTGGAGCCAGTTCCACCGACCACTCCTGCGGCGGTCCCGGAAAGGCATCCAGAAGAAGCCGCCCGAGACGCAACAGATCCCGGGCCGGCAACAGCCCGGGCGTGCCCCCGCCCCAGAAGACCGTGCTCACCGGCCGCAGGATCGGCCGCAACTCCAGTTCCAAGGCGATACCATCGAGGTAACGCCCGAAGTCATTCCCCTCGGGCCGCTCCTGATAGAAGTTGCAAAAGTCACAAGCACGTGCACAAAAAGGGACATGCGTATAGATTCCGAGCTCCAAGGGCCGGATTGCTTTTTCTTGCTCATTCTTGAGCGGCGCAGCTAACGTCTCGGAAA
>CAYOIB010000026.1:0-4086 GCA_964403935.1 uncultured Puniceicoccaceae bacterium
TTTGGCTCGCTCTCGCCGGATGATCCTCCTTTCAGGGAAACAACGCCTTATGCTCCGCGATCGCCCTACTCGGCGAGCAAGGCGTCGTCCGATCTCATGGTGCGTGCCTGGGGAGAGACCTATGGTCTTCCGATTATCATCACGCATTGCTCAAACAACTACGGGCCGTATCAATACCCTGAGAAATTAATCCCAACGGTCATTCTCCGGGCGTTACGGGGTGAGACCATTCCCATCTATGGGAAAGGTGAGAATGTGCGGGATTGGCTTTTTGTCGAAGATCATGCTCGTGCTCTTGTGGCCGTCCTGGAGCGCGGCCGGGTGGGAGAGGCCTATCTCATAGGAGGCAATGCCGAAAGACGGAACATCGATCTGGTGCAGGCGCTCTGCTCCTTGCTCGACGAATGTGTTGAGCAGCCCATCGCGGGGGGCTATGCCTCCCTGATCCAGTTCGTCGAGGATCGACCGGGACATGACTTTCGCTATGCCATCGACTCACGGAAGATCCAGATGGAACTTGGATGGGAGCCCTGGCATGATTTGGCCACCGGACTGCGCATGACCGTGCAGTGGTACCTCAGGAATCATGATTGGTGGCAACCGCTGGTGGATCAAGAGGGCTCCCGCCTCATACGCCGTGGAATCCATTCGAGGGCGGTAACGTGATGAACACAGGAATTTCAGTTCAAGTGCTTCCAGTGAACGAGCGGATTCGCCCCCCCAGAGGAATTCAGCGCTTTCACTAAGCATGGGGATTGAATCAATTCTGCGGGGAGGGTGAATGCGTAAGATTTTTATTGATTGTGGGGCCCATAACGGGAGTTCCGTACGAAAGTTTTCTGAGGCCTTTGATGGATTTGAGATTTATAGCTTTGAGGCTAATCCAAAGCTCGCGGAATGCCATCGAGACCTTCCCAATAATCTGATTCAGGCTGCCGTATGGACTGAAGACGGGGAAATTGATTTTTTTTTAGATGAGGAGGACTACGATGGCAGTTCTGTTTTTCCAAAAAAGAAGAATATTGTAGGAGGGAAGCGCCTCACCGTTCCGTGTATTGACTTGGGGAAGTGGATTAAGAATAATTTCTCAAAAGATGATTTCATTATCCTGAAGATGGATGTGGAGGGGGCGGAGTATCCCATCCTGAGAAAATTTCTCAAAGATGGAGTGCTGGCATATATCAATGAACTGTTTGTTGAATTTCATTGGGATCGCCTCGGGATTCCCGAGGTCGGGCATACGGCATTGGTTCGAGATCTCGAAAGAGAGGGACTCAAGGTCCGTGATTGGGATGCAATCGTGCAAAGAAATAATGAGATCGAGTTTCTAAAACTAAAATATAAATTTGAAGGGCAGTCCCTCAGAATCGCTTTTGTCGCGAATGGTCCGAATCAGTATAACGCACCCAACATATCGCTGATTCGGATCCTCCCCCGGTTGCCTGCGTTAGGCATCAACCCCAGGGTTGTTTTTATGATGACGGGAGCAGGTGAGTGTTCCGTCGTCGAGGAATTGCAAGAGAGCGGTATCCGCTGCACTTTTGTGCCATGGACATCCACGGCTGAGTCCGTCGTCCACCTCCTGCAGGACCTTAAGGCAAATCCTCCGGATCTGGTATGTGCGAATCTTTCAGTGCCTGCGCACTATGCCGTGCCATGGATTGAGGGGGCGGGGATTCCAGTGGTTTCGTTTCAGCGTTCCGATGATCGTTTTCATGAAGATCTGAGAACCTGTTTCATCGGAGGTGATCCGCGATTCCGGGTTTCTGCGGCCGTTTGTGTATCCAGATTTTTAGAGTCCAAGGTGCGGGCTTTGAGGTGTCCTGAATTCCCGGTTCTTTGCTGCCCTTCGGGAGCACCGGTGCCAGATTCACACGCAATTTCTCCAGAAAACGGCATTGTAAACGTTGTCTTTTCAGGAAGGTTCGTTGTTAAGCAGAAGCAAATTCATGAGACTACAGAAGCATTAATTCGTCTCTGTGCCCAGGACCCACGAATTCGGGTTTGGATGCTTGGTGACGGCAGGGAGCGCTCCAAGGTTCTCGAGCGAGTTAAAACCAGCGGATTTAAAGAGCGATTCTGGTTGCCAGGAAAACTGGATCAGAAATCCCTTCTCAAGGTTTTACCCAAGGCCCATATTTTCATTCTTCTCTCCGACTATGAAGGCCTGTCCACTGCACTCGTTGAAGCAATGGCGTGCGGGCTGGTCCCTGTCGTAAAGCAAACGGAAAGTGGTCTGGATGAGATTGTTTCTGAAGGAGAGAACGGGTTTATTGTTAGGGATCGGTTGATTGGGTTCCAGGCTGCGGTCCAACGACTGGTTGATGATTCTGAGCTGTGGAAGCGGATGTCAGCCTCTGCCCGGGCAACGATCATTGAGAACTTCTCCACCGATGTGGTGGCAAAGAGATGGTCCGGATTCTTTCATAAACTGAAAGGGGGTGCCAGGACAGAGATTGGGATTCCTTCCGCCAGTGAATTGAACCTTCCATTTTTCGGCAGCGAAGGGCTCGGGATTCGAATCGAGGATCATCGCGCCCGTCCCGCTGGATCGATTTCCGACCATTCGATCGCCAGTGATCCATTCCTGAACCCTTCCTTCGAGCCAGGCAACGCCGATCTCTTTTTTGTTCGCTCATCCATTCTGCGGGCGCTCAAGGAGCAGCTTCCAAATTTTCAGGGTATTTTTCTGGATGTTGGCTGCGGCATCATGCCCTATCGCGACTTGATAACTGCTGCGCCTTCGCGGGTTTCCCGCTATGTCGGGATGGATATCGAGACGGATACTTATCGGGCGGATGTTGATCTCCGTTGGGATGGCCGAAAGATTCCCCTAGGCGATGCGAGCGTGGACTCCGCTATGGCGACGGAGGTCCTGGAACACTGTCCGGAGCCACGGATCGTTTTGAAAGAGATCCGGCGGGTGTTGAAACCGGGAGGGTTCTTCTTTTTTACAGTGCCGTTTCTCTGGCCTTTGCACGATGCCCCGTATGATTTTCATCGCTACACGCCCTTCGCCCTGGAACGGCTTTTCAAGGAGGCAGGCTTTGAAGGCGTTGAAATTGCAGCTCTGGGCGGATGGAACGCTAGCTTGGCACAGATGATTGGCCTGTGGCTGAAGCGCGCGCCGATGGAGCCCGAGACAAGGCAATCGATGGCATCCAGGCTCTGGCCGCTCTACCAGCAGTTGATTGAGTCGGATCAAATACCGGTAGACCCTCGGGCAGGTAACACGATGTCGACGGGATGGAGTGGGGTCGCTCGGGCAGCTGTGGGATCTCGACGATCAACCAATTCAGGCGATCTGCTGGATCTGCCCATCTGCCTCATTCGTTCCCACGCCTTCAACTACTCGGAGACATTTATCGAGGATCATGTTGTCGGACTTTCGGAGAAGCTGACGGTCCTTCACGGACTTCCACTGCCGATGTTGGATTCAGGAAAACAAGCGGTGCTTCCACAAGCAGCAATTGAGGCGATCCAGGCGGCAACAAACGACACGGATCGGTTCGAGATCTATTCGGAATCACTTGCGGCCGTGTTTCGGTCGTCCGGGGTAAGGGTGGTCCTGGCCGAATCCGGATTGATGGGCGTGCGGGTGTATCGTGCCTGTCGGAAAGCGGGTGTCCCCCTCGTTGTTCATTTTCACGGGGTTGATGCTTACGGGAAGGGCCTGCTGGACGCGATAGGTCCTGACTTCCCCGGCCTTTTCAATACTGCTGTAGCGATCGTGGTGGTGTCGGAAGCGATGCGGCAGCAGCTGCTTGCGCTCGGTGCTCCTGCGGGCAAGCTCGTCCTTTCGCCGTATGGTGTCGAGACGTCGGTAGCAAGACGAGCACGTCCAGCAAGCGCTGGCGCCACTTTTCTTGCGGTCGGTCGTTTCGTCGAGAAGAAGGCTCCCGATCTCACACTTCGGGCGTTTGTCGAAGTTTACAAACGCCATCCAGAGGCCCGGTTGATCATGGTCGGAGACGGGCCATTGCTGAGAAAGTGCATGCAGATGGCCGTGCGGTATGGGGTCGCCTCGGCGGTTGAATTTGCCGGAGCTCGGTCGCGTGAGGAAGTGTCGGATCTCATGAGTCAGGC
>CAYOIB010000026.1:4186-29865 GCA_964403935.1 uncultured Puniceicoccaceae bacterium
GGCGGTGCCACCTCCGGGGACAGTTGTTGCCAGCAACCTTTGGCAGGCGGGACCGGGGCAGGCCGATGCGGCGGTTTTCTGCCGACGGATTATCGGATTGGATCGAAATTTCCTCCCGCCTTACGTTGATCTGGCGCGGCTGATGATCGAAGCGAAGGGTTATCAGGAGGCATACATTGCCTTGAGTGAAGCTTCAAGGATGGGAGCAAAGCTGCCCGACAGCCAGAGGATGTTGTTGCAGAACCTTCACGATGGGCTTCAGCCAAGCGAGGAGCTGGCGGAGTATGCCAGACGGATGGGGGCGGTGCCGCTCCGCAGGCGTGATGATTCGCTGCGGATCCTTGTTGTGACAAATCTTTTCCCGCCGCAAGAGCACGGCGGGTATGGCCGGACAATGTGGGAGTTCTGCCAAGGGCTGAGGTCCCGCGGCCATGCGCTGAGGATTTTGACAGCTGACTGCCCCGAGCTCGAACGGTCGTTGGACGAGGATCTGGAAAGCCTGGAGTCGTTGGTTGAACGCAAGCTCTCACTCTCGGGTACCTGGGAGGGGGGGGTGGCTGTTGCGGATGAGGATCCTGCAAGAATCGCCGGTGTCTCTCGACGAAACACCAGTCTCGTTCTCCGGGAGGTGGCGGGGTTTCAGCCGGATGTGTGCCTGCTCGGAAATATCGATTTTCTCGGGTGGCATGTGATGCATGCACTCTTGGAGAAAGGCGTGCCTGTCGTTCACCGGCTGGGGAATGAGCTGCCGGGCTATCCACCAGAAGCGACGCCAGATGATCCTCGCTATGTCATGGCGGGGAATACGGAATGGGTAAACACGGGATTGCAGGCTCGCGGCTACCCGTGCCCACGATTCGAGGTCGTTTATCCCGGTTCGCCATTGGAAACCTATTATCGTGCCTTTCTTCCGGATCGGGAGGTTTTGCGCATTGCCTATGCAAGTATTGTGACGCCTTACAAGGGGGTTCATATCCTGGTCGAGGCGCTTTGTCGCCTGAGTGCATTGGGCGTGGCATTCCGGTGTGAAATTGCGGGTGATTGTGTCGATCAGGGATTTGTGGGAAAACTGAAGGCACATCTGCGGGCGCATGGCCTGGAAAACGCGGTCTCATTCATTGGCTACCAGAACCGGCAGGGGCTTGCGGCGCTGTATGCCCGAAGCAATGTATTGGTTTTTCCGAGCGTGTTTGAGGAACCCTTCGGGAAAACTCAAATCGAGGCGATGGCCGCCGGCTTGCTGGTGATCTCAAGTGGCACGGGCGGAACACGGGAGATCGTGCGTGATGAAGAGAACGGGATCCTCTTTATTTCGGGTGATGCCGGTGATCTCGCAAGGAAGCTGCAGTCTGTGTCAGCAGATCCCGAACGATGGGAACGACTGGCGGCCCAGGGGCAGGCCGATGCCTTCTGTTTCACCACCTCCGGATCGGTGACCAAACTGGAAGCGCTTTTTGATTCGCTGCTAAATCAGAAGAAGGAGGGCGTGTACGGCAGTGCCAGGTAGAGCGCTACGCTCCTGGAGCTCGATTGTCTCGTTCCAGCTTTTGAGAGGAAATTCAGCCATGCACATCCTCTTCGGGGGCAATGTTGCCCGCTGTGACGGCCCTTCTGTCGGCTTGACCGGGGGTTTTCTCGCGACATACCTTAGGGTGTCGAATTCAGAAAGGCGCTTCGTGGGCTTTCGTTCGGCCTCTTCAATGACACCAGCAACAAAGTGTTCAAAGGCGTTCCCATCAGTCTTCGTAAGGTGGCTGAGATGCCTTCGGATGCCTCCAGGCAGAGGTGGGTTCCATATTTTTCATTACCCGGTTTACAACGCCGATGAATGAGTTTGGACGACCCCTGGAGGAGCTTGAGGCCTGTTGTGATGAAGCGCGAGCGGAGCCATTGAACAGCCTGGTTTCTGGTTGGGTTTCCTTTTACGACAGCACACTCAAGTTGATCGGTTCCCACAAACGGGGTCCGGCTGCCGCCGATGATGCACAAGTGCGGGCGGCATGTGCGAGCCCGGAAGCACGTCAAGCCCGGCAGGCAGTCCTGAAGGAGGGAGAACGGCAGGAGCGGGCTTTGTCTTTGCCTGATGGGGGATGCGTTCGGATTGTGGCCGAAGCTTTAGTTGATGGGAAAGGCGCTGTTTCAGGTGTGGCTGAGTATTTGGAATTCCTGAAGGTCGACGGACGAATAGCCCGGGAGGCTTTGTCGCGAGGGGAGCTTCGTCAGCGTCTTCTCGATGGTTTTGGCGACGCTGTTTTTATTCAGGATCGCGAGGGTTTCTTCATTGATGTGAATGAAGCCGCGCTGAGGATGTATGGCATGAAGTCGGAGGATCTGATCGGGGCGCATCCCCGTGATTTCGCCGAGGCGCAGCATTTCAGTGAGGCTACGTTCAAGGAGATCCTTTCCAGGGTTTTCGAAGGAGAGCACCAGCAGTTGGTTTTCTGGGGGCGTCGGGCGGATGGGACCTCCTTCCCCCAGGAGGTGAAAATTGGTCCGGGCATCCGCTATGGGGCACCGGTGGCGGTGGCCTCGGCGCGCGACATCTCCCACCGCATTCGGGCTGAGCAGGCCCTTATTGAAAGCGAGAATCGTTTTCGTACGCTTCTGCAAGAAGTGCCGACCTTGGCGGTTTATGGTTTCGGCAGTGATGGGAAGATCCGCTATTGGAATCGGGCGAGCGAGGCCCTCTATGGTTTTTCAGCGGAGGAGGCGGTTGGGCAAAGTGTGCTGGATCTGATTGTTCCCCCGGTGGACCAGGCCGATGCCGCCGACCGGCTCACGCGAATCCTTGAGACGAGTAAGGCCGCGGAGCCGCGTGAGACCGTTTATATGCGGAAGAACGGCTCGCGACTTCCGGTGATGTGCACCTGCTTGCTCGTGCAGTTGCCGGGGCGAGATCCGGAGATTTATCACCTCGATCTCGATCTGACCGAGCGGAAACAGGCAGAGAGCGCTTTGATATATGCCAAGGAGGTGGCCGAATCCTCAAACCAGGCCAAGGGGACGTTTCTGGCAACCATGAGCCATGAAATCCGGACGCCGCTCTATGCCGTCATCGGAATGTCATCGCAGCTGGCTCAGAGCGAGCTAACGGAGACCCAGCGAGAGATGGCGCAGACGATTGTGACAAGTGGGGAAGCGCTCTTATCCCTGATCAGCGGGATTCTGGACTATTCAAAATTTGAAGCGGGGAAGTTCGACATTGAGCGAAAACCCTTCTCGCTGAGCCATGCCATCACCGAACCGCTGGAGATCATTGCTTCACAGGCGGCTGCGAAAGGCATCGAGCTTTCTTATCGGGTGGACGCCCAGACGCCTGCTGTATTGATCGGCGATAACAACCGACTGCGCCAAGTCCTTCTGAATCTTCTTTCCAATGCCATCAAGTTTACCGACGCAGGTGAGATTTCGCTTTCAGTGGAGGCAGTGCATCAGGAGGGGGATACGTGGCTGATCCATTTTTCCATTACAGATACCGGGATTGGGATTCCGGAAGAGACGCAGCAGAGTTTGTTTGAACCCTTCGTCCAAGGGCATAGTGGAAACGTCCGGCAATTTGGCGGCTCGGGTCTAGGCCTCGCCATTAGCCGGAAGCTGGTCGACGCCATGGGTGGGATCATTACACTCCATTCCCGTGAAGACGAAGGAACGACCTTCCAGTTTTTTATCCGGGCAGAAGCGGATGCGGCTTCAGGCCGAATTTATTCGGTGGAGGCATCGGAATCCCTGGACGGACGATTTGCCCTGATTATCGACGGGAACTCAAATAATCGGCTCATGTTTACGAGTGCGATTCAGTCCTGGGGGCTACGGGCACAGGCGCTTGCTGCCATCAGTGAGCTGGAGGCAAATGAGGGCCTGTTACAGAAGGCGGACGTGGTGGTCTGCGGATTTCGGGCGGGACTGGCGGATGGGCTGGATCCTGTCGAGTTGCGCCGGAAGGCAGGGCGGCCTGATTTGCCGATTCTTCTTCTCAATTCCATGCCGATGGATCCACAGGAGTGCGCTCGTCTTGGCTATTCGGGGTCCCTCGTCGTCCCGATTCGTCCGCCTATTCTGCATCGTTCCATTGTGGGTGCCATCGGTGGGGAGACATCGCCTTCGGTCTCGGCTTTGAGGAAGACGGAGGACATCCCCGTTACCCGACAACTGAACGTCCTGATTGTGGAGGACGACAAGGTGAGCCAGCGGGTGACGCGGATGATCGTGCACAAGCTGGGCCATCATACGCATGTTGTGGAAAACGGCCAGGAGGCACTTGAGGCGCTGACCTGCGCGCACTACGACTTAATCCTGCTGGATCGCCGCATGCCGGTGATGGACGGCATCACCACAGCTTGCGAGATCATGCGACTTTATCCGGATCCTATCCGCCGTCCCAAGATTATCGCTCTGACAGCCGATGCGATGGCAGAAGATCGCGAACGCTTCTTTGCCGCCGGGGTGGACGCCTACCTCGCAAAACCGCTCCGCCCGGATGATCTTCACCGGACCACCACACGATTGGTGGGCGGCTGAGGGATCGGTCGGTTGCTAGCCTACGTTTATTTTAAGGACGAGGCTCGTCAGAATTATAGAGCACGGTGTGTCTGTGTGACTTCGTGCGAGGGATATTTCCGGATCTTGTCAGTTTTGGTTGCTGATCGCAGGGATTCCGGATTCCACTGGCAGTATGAAAAGGCAGGGAATTGGCATTATCGGGTGCGGTAATATCTCGACGATCTACATCGAGAATCTGTCCAAGCGCTTTGATAGCGTGAAGCTGGTGGCCTGTGCGGATTTGGATCTGGAACGCGCGAAACAGGCGGCGGCCGCCGCACCGGGAGTCAAGGCGATGTCGGTGGAGGCGCTGTTGGCGGATCCAGGTATCGATATTGTTGTGAATCTCACCATTCCGGCGGCGCATCACAGCGTGGCACTGCGGGTCATTGAGGCCGGAAAGAGTGTCTATAACGAGAAGCCGCTGACGCTGAGCCGGGAGGAGGGCGCCGAGTTGCTGGATCGTGCGCAGGCAAATGGTGTACGGGTCGGATGTGCGCCTGATACCTTCCTGGGGGCGGGGATTCAGACCTGTCTCAAGATGATTGAGGAGGGCGTTATTGGCCGCCCCATTGGTGCGCAGGCCTTTTTTCTGTCGCATGGCCCCGAGAGCTGGCACCCAAGTCCGGCTTTCTTCTATCAGCGCGGGGGCGGTCCGGTTTTTGATATGGGGCCGTATTATCTGACTGCGCTCGTTGCCTTGCTCGGACCGATCCGGCGCGTCGCGGGGGTGTCACGGATGAGTTTTCCCGCGAGGACGGCTGGCCATGAATCCATCCGGGGGCAGACTATTTCCGTGGAGGTTCCGACTCATGTTCATGGCACGCTGGAATTCGAAAGTGGAATCCCGGCGACCTTTGCCGCGAGCTTTGATGTTTGGGGATCAAAAACACCCCGGATTGAGATCTTCGGCTCGGAAGGATCAATCAGTGTGCCGGATCCAAACACCTTTGGAGGTCCGGTCCGCCTTTACCGAGCGCACGGAAAGGAGTGGGAAGAGGTTGCGTTGATCAATGGCCATTCCGAAAACGCCCGCGGCCTGGGGGTGGCGGATATGGCTTCGGCGATTACCGGAGGTCGCGATCACCGTGCGAGCGGGGCGCTGGCTTTTCATGTCCTCGATACCATGCATGCGATTCATGAAGCAGCGGAGTCGGAAAATTGGGTAACCCTGGAGAGCACGGTGGAGCGACCCATTGCCTTCCGGCCGGAGGGCATGTTGCAAAGTTGAATTTGACTTCGTCGAGCCTTCGTGTGACCCGAGACCCATGTCTGAACTCTGGTACCATTCTAGTTCGCCCGCCGGACTCATCGATGTCTATGGAGAGGATGCATCGACATTTCTTCAGGGGCAGGGCTCGCAGGACCTGGCCGGTGCCGCCGGGTCTTGTCGTTATACCCTTTGGCTCGACCACAAGGGCCGGGTGCATGGGGACTCCTTTGTCCTGCAGGTCGAGGAAGAACGTTATCGCCTCGTCAGCGCCTTTTCCCCGTCGACCAGCCTGAAGGCGAAGTTCGACGCCTTTATTGTCGCGGATGATGTGGAAACGGCGATCGTGCCCGATTACTTTCTCCTGACGCTAGGTGGGCGGGGGGCCAGCGGTTTTCTTCAGCACCTCGGAGCGCAGCCTCCGCAGCAGGGGCATTATGCGAATCTTACGCTCCACGGCGGGGAGGCCGAGGCCCAGGTCTTTCAGGGACGTCGCGGAAAGTCTGCGACCTTCGAGATTCTCCTGCCCGAAGGGGCTTTGGCGGATCTCATCAAAATAACGCAACAACAGGGCGGAACGGTCCGTTCCAGCGAGGATCTCGAACGTATGCGAATCACGGCAGGTATCCCTGCCATTCCGATCGACATAGGCCCCGGCGAGACCCCTCTGGAGGGCGGCTTGGAAGACGCTGTTTCTCTGCGCAAGGGCTGCTTCCTCGGGCAGGAAGTCGTCGCGCGGCAGACCCGGCTCGGCCGAATCACCCGAACATTGGTGATCACCACGGTCGAGACACATCTTGATCCCGAGACGATGTATCCGGTTTTTAGTGACGGGAAAGAAGTCGGGTCGATCCGATCTTCGGTTCATCAGGATTCGGGGACGATCGCGTTGGCCTTGGTGAAAACATCCAGTGTCGGGAAAGAGTTGGTCGTCGCCGCGAGTAACGGTATGCATTATCCGGTTCGAATTCTTCCGCGTGATGGATGAGGAAAAGGTTGATAAAGAGGCTTCAATTTCGAAGATCGCGTTGATTGTGCGCTCTTATGGAGGGCCGTTAGGAAGGGAGGAGGCCATTGCTCGCCAATTGTGGAAGCGCTCGGAGCAGATGGCTGTCAAGCATGGAATCAAGCAGGTTGAAGCGTTGGATTATTTCTTACGTGCGATGATCAGCGGCGCACAGGGTGAGCTCCCTCCCAAAGCCCCATGGGAGAAGGGCTAGGGGGCGAGAGCCCCTTGAAAAAACTCGAGATCGAGAGGCTGAATTCGATTGACGGTGTTGTGAATAAGTCCTTTGGGTGGATGCGTTAAACAGAGCAGATTTAACCAAACTCAGATAAGGAAATTCCATGAATAAAGCAGAACTTGTAGAATCGATTCAGAAGTCCCTGGGGCCCGACACCTCCAAAGCCAGTGCCGAGCGCGCGCTTGACGCCGTCCTCGAGGGCATCAAGAAGGGCTTGAAGGGCAAGGAAAAGACCGTGCAGTTGATCGGTTTTGGCACATTTTCCGTGGTGAAGCGGGCAGCCCGCACTGGTGTGAACCCGCAGACGGGCCAAGCCATCAAGATCGCCGCTTCGAAATCCGTCAAATTCAAGCCTGGCACCGGCCTGAAGAGTGCCGTCGGTTGAGCTTGAGCGCATTGCTTTTGCAAAGGGGAGCCCGCGTCTGAAAAGACGCGGGCTTTTTCTTTGCTCTTCCTGGGGAGATTGTCACGGTCTTCGGGCTTATGAACTCAGCTTTCGGAGGGTTTTTTCAGGAGCGGATGGGAACGCGCCCGACGGCGGTCGCGGTGGCCCCAGGACGTATCGAAGTCATTGGTAACCATACGGATTACAACGGTGGTGAAGTGATGGGTGCGGCCATCGACCGGGTGGTCCACGCTTTTGCGGCACCACGGACAGATGGGCGGATTCGGATCGTCTCCGATCTTGGCGAAGATATCTTTGAAACCCGGGCGGGGGTGCATACACCCCGAACGGGAGCGGAGAGTTGGACAAATTATCCGCTGGGCGTCCTTGTCGAGTTGGAGGCATTGGGGATGGAGGCAAAAGGGGGCTTTGATTTGGCTCTGACGACCGACCTGCCTCCGGGGGCGGGCCTCAGTAGCAGTGCGGCAGTGGAGCTTGCAACGGCACGCGTGCTGGGCGCGGTCTTTGACCATGAGCTCGACCGGGCCAATCTGGCGTTGCTGGGTCAGCGGGCGGAGAACCGGTTTGTCGGTGTTCCGTGCGGGATCCTGGACTTAGCGTCCTCGGCCTTTGGCAAGATCAACCACCTCGTTCACATCGACTGTGCGGTTAACGCGTTCAACGAGGTGCCGATTCCGGCAGGTGTTCACTTCTGGATATTCAATACCAACCAGAAGCACAGCCTGCTCGATTCTTTATATTCTGAGCGGCATCGGGAATGCCGGAGGGCTCTTGAGGTGATTCAACGGGATGTGCCCGAACTCAAGCACTTGGCGCAGTTGACGCCGGAGGCCTTTGCGACCCTTCGCGATGGGGATGATTTCACGGAGAACCTGCGAGCGCGGGCGCGACATGTCATCGAAGAGAATGTCCGCGTGCAGCAATGTCGGAAATTGCTTGAAGGTGACGGCGATCTCCCGGCGGTGGGTCGCTTGTTGACGGCCTCTCACTGGAGCTCAAGCCGTTTCTTCGAGAACAGTACGGAAAGCCTTGATACGCTTGTCGATCTCCTGACAAAGGAGGAAGGTGTCTACGGGGCTCGTCTGAGTGGGGGCGGATTTGGTGGAGCGGTCATGGCCATGACCGGGGCGGGCTTCAATGAGGCGCAGGCAGAGGCTGTCCTGCAGGCTTACCGATTACGTTTGCCAAAGGCTCCGACCCCAACGGTTTTTCATGTTCGGGCAGCTGATGGTGCACGGGTGTTACCGCTGGATTGAAGCTCCCGTAGCGAGCGGCACGACGCCTTCTTTCCAGGAGGCCCCGGAAAGAAGGAGCGGACGCAAGTTGCACCAGATTCGCGGCCGCGCAGGCCTCCGGCTTCAGGCTTTGACAGCCTTCTGCGCAGCGTGCTTTTCGACCACCTTGTAGAACACCTCGAAAATGGGGGCGCTGTCATGGGGGCCGGGCGAAGCTTCCGGGTGGTACTGCACACTAAAGACGGGCAGGGTGGGGTGGCGGAGGCCGGCGACTGTCTGGTCGTTGAGGTTGATCTCGGTGACGATGGCCCCGCAACGCTCCAGATCCTCCCTCGTGGAGGCGAACCCGTGGTTCTGGGCCGTGATCGAAACCTGACCGCTTTCGATATTCTTGACGGGGTGGTTCCCGCCGCGATGCCCAAACTTGAGTTTCATCGTCTTTGCACCCATGGCGTGAGCGATGATTTGATGGCCCATACAGATGCCGAAGATGGGCAGACTCGGGAGGAGGGCCGCCACGCTGGCATGGGCATAGGTAATGGCAGCCGGATCGCCGGGACCATTGGAGATAAAGAGACCGTCGGGCTTCAGGGCCAAAATTTCCTCGGCCGTCGAATTCGCTGGCACGACGGTGATCTTGAACCCGTGGCGGTGGAGTTTGCGCAGGATGTTGCGCTTGAGGCCCATGTCGAGGGCGACGACATGAAGACGAACCGTCCTTTCCGGTGTGGTGGAGGCAAGGTTCGTCCCCGGAACGGAGAAAATCTCATCGTCAGGCCCGGGAACAAATTCGTAGGCGGCCTTACACGTCACTTCCTTGACGTAATCGATGCCGACCAGCCCTGGCCATTCACGCGCCCGGCGAACAGCTTCCCCGGCGCTGATCCCTTCGGTGCTCAGGCAGGCCTTCATCACGCCCTGGAGGCGGATACGCTTGGTGATGGCACGGGTGTCGACCCCTTCGAGCCCCGGAACGCCGTGTTCGGCCAAATAATCTTCGAGGGACTGGATGGAGCGCCAGTTACTCGCGATCGGGCTTCGTTCGCGGACAACCAGGGCCGTGGCCTTGGGTCCGTCGGACTCTGAGTCCTGGGCGTTGATGCCGTAATTCCCGATTTGCGTCGCAGTCATGGTCACGATTTGACCAAAGTACGAGGGATCGGTCAGAATTTCCTGATAGCCCGTCAGCGACGTGTTGAAGACCGCCTCTCCGACTACGGTCTTGCGGGCGCCAAAGGCAAATCCGTGAAAAACGCTGCCATCCTCGAGTGCGAGAATCCCTGGTTGTTCGCTGTCCATCATGGAGGGCGGATCAAAGGGTAGCCATCGGCACGACACAATCTCAAAGTCGACCCTCGTTGAATCCAATGTCATCGGGTCGACCGATCCGAGGCAGCACAGGGCAAGCGTTGGATTATGTTGACAGGTGAAAGTGGGTGATAAGTAATTTTACATTTGGCATATAGGCCGAAAGATACCTGACTCCTACGTGTAATGCTGATGTTACCCCCTGGTTGGCGAATTGCGCTCCTCATTCTCTCCTTGGTTGCTTCCGAGGGCTTTTCGGCGGAGCTTGGACTGAACGCACAGCTTGGGGCCGGCGGAACCTTTCGGGCCTTGCGCACCTTTGAGGGCGACCGGGGTTCGCTGCCGCTCTCGGGGTTGACTTTCTTTGAAGGTGAGCTGTTTGGGACGACGAGCCGGGGCGGTCGCCATGGGGCTGGCGTTCTTTTCCAGCTGGGGGTGGATGCTTCCAATTATCAAGTGCTCCATCACTTTGATGGAAAGGACGGGGCCGATCACCAGGAAGGCCTTCTTGTCGAGAAACGAGCCATTTTCGGGGCCACGCGGGGGGGCGGAAAAGGGAGCCACGGAACACTCTACCGCTTCGACCGGACGACCGGCTCCTTGGAAATCCTGCATCGCTTCGGCCCTGAGGAGGGGAATGGGTTTCATCCCCATGCGACGCCGATCCGTGTGGGACAGAAATTGATTGGCATGACGTTTCATGGAGGGGAGTCCCGATGGGGCGGGATGATCTATGCCTATGACCTCGAAACACAGCAATTTTCGATTATCAAGAGTCTTGATGCCTCGACAGGACGTCATCCGCTCGACCGCCTTCTGGCGATTGGAGGCTGGCTTTACGGGACGGCATCCGATTATGGAGACCAGGCTTCCGGTCGATTTGGCACGCTCTTTCGGTTGCGGCCGGATGGGTCCAGCTTCGAAGTTCTTCATCGCTTCGAAGGTGGGGCGGCTGGTGCCGCTCCTATCGGGCGGCTCTCCTACGATGGGGCACGGATGCTTTTTGGCTCCGCTTTTGGTGCCATTGGCGACTCGCAGGACCTCGGCATCCTGTTCTCCTTCAATATCGACCGACGGGTTTTTTCGGTCCTGCATGATTTTTCAAGGAATCCCAATACCGGGGGGAAACCCGACAGCGCTCTGGTCTATGATCCGGAGCGGGCGCTCCTCTTTGGTTCCTCTCTCGGAACGGAGAATCAGGGAGGGAATATCGCGGGGACGCTCTTTTGTCTCCGCCCTGACGGATCCGAGTTCACCGTTTTGCACACCTTCTCCGGTGGGTTGGCGGGACGCTCGCCTCTGGGAGCTCCCGTATTGCTCGGGAACAGTCTGCTTGGGGTCACGGCGCACGGCGGGGTGGAGGCCCGTGACCGCAGTCGGGAAGTAACCGGACGCGGTATTCTTTATCGCTACGATCTCCCCGAAGCCCATCGCCTCCTTCGGGGAAATCCGGTGAGTCGGGCTGAGGAGGGGGCAAAGCGACCCGGCTGGCTCCGGCCCGAAGCGCTCCTGGGGCCGTTGCTGCGCCGTCCCTGAAGGCCCTGGGGATCTTCCTTAGGTGTGCTCTTGCGTCTTCAGTGCGATCGCCAGGTGCCGGAGAATCTGCGCTGCCGCCTCCTGATCGATGCAGTAGAAGACGTCACGTGACTTCCGCTGATGGTGCACAATCCCCAAAGTGCGCAGACGCGCCAAGTGATTGGAAACCGTCGGCTGACTCAAACCCAGCTCCGCGGCCAGCTTGGAAACGTTCATCGGGTTCTTACCTTCCGGGCAGCTTGGAAGAAGCTTTAACAAACGCAGACGGTTGCTGTCACCG
Organism: uncultured Puniceicoccaceae bacterium; assembly: GCA_964403935.1. Lineage (GTDB taxonomy): Bacteria > Verrucomicrobiota > Verrucomicrobiia > Opitutales > Oceanipulchritudinaceae > SLLG01. The sequence goes on from CAYOIB010000026.1 coordinate 15,945, forward strand.
ATCGTCCAAAGCTGCTTCGCTAACATCTCCTGTTCGTCCTGATTCATCCTGCCTCAACTTGCGTTCGAAATGCGTGGGCGTTTCTTGACCTTGGCCATGAAGTACGCGTAGTTTATCCCTTTAACGTATTTGCAATTCAGAATGTGTCAATGCCTCATGGAAGGATCGGACAGGGAAGGATTTCTTTGATGAATGAGAACAACCGACGGGAAAACTGGTACCGGGGGCAAGGTCTTTGGAGCGATATTCCGGAGGCGCAGTGGAAGGATTACCGCTGGCAGCTGAGGAACCGCCTGACGACGGTGGAGCAGCTACGGGAGCGGATGGTCCTGACGCCTGAAGAAGAAGCGGGCTGCGCCTATGCCAATCGGAAGCTGGCGCTGGCGATCACGCCCTATTTTTTCAATTTGATTGACCGGGAGGATCCGGATTGCCCCATCCGCAAGCAGGTGATTCCCCGTGAAGGGGAGATGCAGGTGGCACCGGAGGAGCTGCTGGATCCGGTGGGCGAAGAGACGGCGATGGGCGTGGACGGGCTCGTACACCGCTACCCGGACCGCTGTCTCTTTCTGGTGACGAACGTCTGCGCGGCATATTGCCGATACTGTACACGAAGCCGTTTGGTCTCAAACGCCCAGGGTTATGATTTTCATCCGAATTACGAGAATGCGCTTCGCTACATTGAGACCCATCCGGAGATCCGCGATGTGCTCTTGAGCGGAGGGGATCCTCTCTTGCTTTCAGATAAGAAGCTCGGCATGTTGCTGGGGCGTTTGCGGGCGATTCCTCATGTGGAGTTCATCCGTATTGGAAGTCGGGTTCCGGTGTTTCTTCCCCAGCGAATCACACCGGGGCTTCAGGAAGTGCTTCGCGAGCACGGACCCGTCTGGATGAGTATTCACACGAACCACCCGAAGGAGTGCACGGATGAGCTCTACGAAGCGACCGAGAAGCTGAGTTTTGCGGGGGTTCCCTTGGGGAATCAGAGTGTCCTCTTGCGGGGAATCAATGACAACGTCGATACGATGCGTTCGCTGGTTCACCGATTGCTCATGATGCGCGTGCGCCCGTACTATTTGTACCAGTGCGATTTGATAACCGGATCGCGTCATTTCCGCGCCGATGTGCAGAAGGGGATCGAGATTATTCAGGGGTTGCGTGGTTACACGAGTGGCTATGCTATCCCGCAGTTCGTTATCGATGCTCCGGGGGGCGGTGGGAAAATTCCGATCAATCCCGACTATGTGGAGGAGATCAGTGATTCCGAGGTGGTCCTGCGCAATTTTTCCGGTGATGTGTATCGCTACCCCATGAAGGCTGGCGAGGCCGTTCCTGCCGGTGTCGAGATGTTGACGTAACCGAAGGGGAAATCGGGAGAGCCCGGGCCTGCGAAGTCATGGGCGGGATTAGCGTTGCCTCAACTATTTGAAAACGACATGCCCTATGTCCTGGAACTCGTAATATGGGTCGAGACAAGAAATATATAGTGATCGGGGCCTTTGGCTTTGGGGCGTTGGTCCTGTCTCTGGTCACGATTATTGTGCTCGGGTCTCTCAGGCTTTTTTCCGAGGACCAACATTTCGTTCTCTATTTTGATGAGTCGATCAATGGCCTGAGTGTTGGTGCTCCGATCAAGTTTCGTGGCGTTCCCATTGGCCAGGTAGCCGATATCCGAATCCGCTACAACCAGCGGGAGGATTCCGCGGCTATTCCGGTCTTTGGACGGGTGGATGCACGGCGCTTGACCGAGACCCTTGGGATCGAACTCGATTTCTCGGATGCAAGCCAGGTGGACCAGCTGGTGAAGTCGGGCCTGCGGGGACGCCTTCAACTCGAGAGCCTCATCACGGGACAGTTGTTTGTGGAGCTCGATTTTGTCGAAGAGGATCCGGCAACTATCAATTACCACCAAAAGGAGTGGGATCTGAATGAGATCCCGACGGCCCCCTCGGTGATGGCTCAGGTGGGAACGACGACGTCGGACATTTTCGCCAAGTTGAGTGCGGTTGATCTGGAGCAGCTCAGTGACAAGTGGATCCTTTTATTGGACAAGACGAGTGCGCTCCTTGTCGACCTGAGGGCGGCAGAACTTTCCACCTCCTTCATCGCCGCGAGTGAGGCCATCACACGGCTCGCGGGTGACGAACATCTTCTGGTTCTGATTGAAGAGGCGCGGGCCACCCTGACATCTTTTCGTGAGCTGGCGGAGACAGCTGATGCGGGGCTGGGTCCGACGTTGCAGGAGGCTCAGGGCATCATGAAGCAACTTGAGCAGACCCTCCAGTCCTTTGATACCGCCGCCGTGGGAATGAGTGAATTGCTGGCACCAAACGCTCCGGCGCGAGAGAATCTTGAGCGAGCCCTCAGGGAGCTGATGTTTTCGGCGAGAGCTCTGCGTGATCTCTCCGAATTTCTGGAAAGAAATCCCGGGTCGATTTTCTTTGGGCGTGAATCCAACTGAAGGCATGATCAAGCGAACACTTTTCTCCCGCGCAGGGATGGCCTCTCTTTGTACAGGCATGGCACTTCTTTCAAGTGCATGTGCTCCGATGCGTCCGGTAGTTGACAACGTGAGCTATTACACCTTGCGGCCGACCACCGTCAGTAACCCTGCGGAAGCGGGGCCAGCGGTGCGACTGATGGACGTGCGCATTCCCGACTTTGTCGATGGCCGGAAGATCGTTATCCGGACGGAGGGAATGAGCGTGCATTACCACCATGATCGACTTTGGGCCGAGCCCCTGCGGGAAGGCGTGGCGGCCGCTCTACGGGCACACCTGGGAGGGCACGGGCTTGATATGCGCTGGGAGTCCGGCGCGGGCGTGAGCGACCTCTCGGTTGTCCTTGAGCGGATGGATGCCTTTGATGATGGAACGCTTCGGATGGAAGCGGCCTGGATTCTCCGGGAGGAGGGCGGTCGCTTGGTGTCGGGTCGAAAGGACCTGACGGGGTGGTGGAGTCCAGGGGACCTGAACAGTCTGGCTGAGCAATGGTCGGGGCTATTGGAAGAACTCGCGACTGCCATCGCTGGTGGCGCAGGGACAGATAGCCTGTAGAGCAAGGCAGGGCGATTCACCTGAAAGGTTGCTCCCGCTCCGGTGCTCCACATGGTGTATCCTGTTCAGGAGACAGGCCCGAGAGGCATGGAATTTTCCAACTACAGTCCGCACGGCTTTTTTGATGAGATGTTTTCGGCCGATGGTGAAGTCAGACCTCATTACAGGAAGTTGCACGAAAGCCTCAGCGCCCTTGCCGAAGCCAAGTTCGAGCGAAAGCGCGGGGCAATCGACCTTTCTTTTTTGCGGCAGGGGGTGACGTTCACGGTTTACGAGGATGAGCAAGGGACGGAGCGCATCTTTCCTTTCGATCTCATCCCGCGGATCATCCCCCATTCGGAGTGGGCGCATCTCGAGCGCGGCCTGACCCAGCGTATCGTGGCCCTGAACGCGTTCCTCCACGATATCTATCACGACCAGAATATCATTCGGGAGAATGTTGTCCCACGGAAGTATGTTGAGACATCGCCCCAGTTTCGCCCCGAACTGATGGGGGTGAATGTGCCGAGGGATATCTATATTCATATCTGCGGGACGGATCTCATCCGTGACGAGCACGGCAACTACCTTGTGCTTGAGGATAATGCGCGTTGTCCATCGGGCGTCTCCTACATGATGGAGAATCGCCAGGCAATGAAGCGCGCATTCCCCAAGCTGTTTGCCGATGCTGCGGTGGAGCCTGTCCTGGGATACGGGGAGGAATTGCTCCGGATGCTCCGGTACATTGCCCCTCACGCAAAAGAGGAACCGACGGTCGTGCTCCTCACACCGGGTGTCTACAATAGTGCCTATTTTGAACATGCCTTTCTCGCGCGCCAGATGGGCGTCGAAATTGTTGAGGGAAGGGATTTGATCGTGCGGGATAGCAAGGTCTACATGCGGACGACCAAGGGGCTTCATCAGGTCGATGTGATCTACCGGCGGATCGACGACAACTTTCTGGATCCCAGTGTATTCAATCCGCACTCGCTCCTCGGTGTGCCCGGACTCGTCAACGCCTACAGCTCGAGGAATGTCGCAATTGCAAACGCGATTGGCACGGGTGTTTCCGACGATAAGGTCATCTATTGTTTTGTTGAAAAAATGATACGCTTTTATCTGGGAGAGGATCCTGTTCTCCCGAATGTGGAGACCTATTTAGCGTCCAGGAAATCAGATTATCAGTATATCATGGATCATTTGCCCGAGCTTGTGGTGAAGTCGGCTGACGGGGCAGGCGGGTACGGCATCCTGGTCGGACCGATGGCGACCAAAGCCGAGCTCCAGCATTACAGGGACAGGATACGCCACGCCCCACGCGAATACATCGCTCAGCCGACCATTGCCCTCTCGCGGCATCCCACCTGGATCGATGGACGCTTCCAGCCGCGACATATCGACCTTCGTCCTTATATTCTCTATGGAGAAACGGTGAGAATCATCCCCGGGGGACTGACGCGTGTGGCCTTGGAGCAGGACAATCTGATCGTCAACTCTTCCCAGGGCGGGGGCTCGAAGGACACCTGGATCCTGAAAGGAGAAGTGTAGATGCTCTCGCGAGTGGCGGATTCTCTCTATTGGATGGGGCGATACCTTGAACGGGCTGAGAACACAGCGCGTCTGCTCGACATTCAACTCCATCTCATGCTCGACCTCACAGCCCTGCTGGAAGGCCATGAAACCCGGTTTTGGGAAGCAGTTGTCAACTCGATGGGTGTTGGCGAAGCCTTCAGCGGTCGCTTTGGGCCTCCGGATGCAGAGCAAGTGGTCGACTTCATGATCTTTGACTGTGAGAATTTCGGATCAATAAAATGCAGTGTGAATCTGGCTCGCGAAAATGCGCGGATGATTCGAGACCAGATTTCATTCGAGATGTGGGAATGTATAAATGCCTTGCACCATTTTGTCCAAGAGGGGGCGGCTTCGAAGATCGGGCGCTCGGAGCTTTCCGAGTTTCTTGATCAGGTGAAAGCCCTCACCCACCAGTTTCAGGGGCTGACGAGTTCGACCTATCTCCAGGGCGATGGCTTCAGTTTTCTCGAGATCGGGCGCTTTATGGAGCGGGCCGATCAGACGTCGCGCATTCTCGACATCAAACATTACATGACGTTACCCCCCGGAGCTGATGTGGGCGGGACGGTAGACGTTGCCGGGTGGCTTTCCATTCTCCGGTCTTGTAGTGCGCTTGATGCGTTTCATTCCCGCTACCTCGACGAGGTCAATCCTTGGAATGTGGCGGAGTTTCTGATCCTCTCAAAGTCCTTTCCGCGTTCGATCCGGTTCTGTCTGGGGCAGATGGAAAATCACCTCCGGGCGCTTTCCGGAAGTTCACAGGGGGGGATGGCAAATCGGGCGGAGCAACTGGCCGGTGCACTTAAAAGAAGCGTCCTCACCTCTTCAATCAATGACGTATTCGAAGAAGGCCTCCACAGCTTTGTCACGCGGCTTCAGGCACGTCTCGCTGAATTGAACAAGAAGATCTTCGAGAGCTACTTCGAGGTGCCGGAATTGGATATGGAGGCGGAAATCCGACTTCAGCAAGAAGAGGCGACTGACTTCAATCGAAACGGCCGAGAGCAGTAGGGGCCAGATCCGGGGCTCAAAACAGGTTGGGCTGGTCTCCAAATACCTTTTTCTCCAAGCCGATGATTGCATAGCCCTTGTGAGCAAGAATCCGGCCCTGGGGGGTGCGCTGGATATATCCCTCCTGAATGAGATAGGGCTCGTGGACTTCCTCAAGGGTGTGCTGTTCCTCTCCGACGGCCACGGCGATAGTGCTCAGGCCAACAGGGCCGCCATTGTAATTCTCGGCCATGATGCGAAGAATACGCTTGTCCATTTCGTCCAGCCCGTGGGTATCAATTTCCAGAAGAAGGAGCGCATCGGCCGCCACCGGCTGGGTGATCACACCGTCGGCCCGCTGCTCGGCAAAGTCCCTGACGAAGGCGATAAGATTATTGGCCACGCGCGGGGTTCCGCGGGCGCGGCCGGCGATTTCTTTTGCCCCGGCGGCGTCCACTTTGACCCCGAGCAGGGAACAGCTGCGCCGGACGATTCGGACGAGATCTTCCAGGCTGTAGTAGTCGAGTCGGGACTGCAGGGTGAAGCGACTGCGCAGGGGGGCGGTGAGGAGTCCTGTCCGGGTGGTGGCACCGATCAGGCAGAAGCGGGGAATATCCAAGCGGATGCTGCGGGCATTCGGTCCCTGGTCGAGCATGATGTCGATTCTGAAATCCTCCATGGCGGAGTAGAGGTACTCCTCCACCGTCTTCGGGATTCGATGAATCTCGTCGATGAAGAGGACATCGCCCTTCTCGAGGTTGGTGAGCATCCCGGCGAGGTCGCCGGGGCGCTCGATCACCGGGCCCGATGTGATGCGCAGGTTCGAGCCCATTTCATTGGAAATGATGTGGGCGAGGGTGGTCTTGCCGAGTCCGGGGGGGCCACTGAGAAGGACATGGTTGAGGACATCGCCGCGCTTGGCGGCTGCACCTGTCATGACCTTGAGGCGTTCGACGGTCTTTCGCTGGCCGGTGTAGTCATCGAAAGACTGTGGGCGCAGGGTGACGTCGAGACTGGTCGGCTCTTCAAGGGCATTCTGAATGAAGGCGCGCCCTTTCTGTGGTTTTTCCGGTTGGTCAGTCATCCTTGAATTCCGAGGGCAGTGCGCTCGCGGGCAAACGCTCGATCCTGGCCCCGAGAGTGCGAAATTTCTCATCGAGCCGCTCATAGCCGCGATCCAGGTGATAGATTCGCTGGACCCAGGTAACGCCTTCGGCGGCTAACCCAGCGAGGACCAGTGCCGCGCTGGCGCGCAAATCAGAGGCCATGACAGGTGCGCCGGAAAGCGCCTTGCGACCATGCACTACGGCGTTGGCCCCTTCCATCGACACATCGGCTCCCATCCGAAGGAGTTCGGGCACATGCATGAAGCGGTTGGGATAGATTCGCTCGGTGACAATGCTCAACCCTTCCGTGAGGGAGAGAACAGCGAGCATCTGCGCCTGCAGATCGGTGGGGAAACCAGGGTGGGGAAGGGTGATGATCTCAGCGGCACGCCGTTCGTTCCATGAGCCAAAGACCGTTATGGTGCCGGCCTCGGGATCAGCTTCGACAGCGATGTTGATTTCCTCCATTTTATCGAGAAGCGCGCGCATGTGCCCGGGAACAATGCCTTCGACGGTGAGGTCGCTTCGGGTGATGGCCCCGGCAAGGAGAAAGGTTCCGGCTTCGATCCGGTCAGCCACGACGGTGTGGGTGCATCCATGAAGACCTTCAACGCCGGTGATCTTCAGGTAATGACTCCCGATGCCTTCGATCCGCGCCCCCATTTTCACGAGCATCTGGCACAGGTCGACCACCTCCGGCTCACAGGCTGCACTCTCGATGCGAGTGATTCCCGGAGCGAGGACAGCGGCCATGACCATATTGGCGGTGCCGGTGACGGTGGGCCCATGCCGACCACCGAGATAGAGATGATTTCCCTCAAGGCGGGAAGCATCGACCTCGACATAGCCGTTCTTGATGGAGTTGCGACAGCCGAGGCGTGTCAGCCCTTTCAGGTGCAGGTCGATCGGTCGAGGTCCGATGACACAGCCTCCCGGAAGAGAGACGCGGGCCTGACGACAGCGCCCGACGAGGGGGCCGAGCAGGCAGATTGAGGCGCGCATTCGCCGCACCAGATCGTAGGGTGCCACATGAGAAATCTCCTTGGCCTGAATTCGCCACGTACCGTTGCCCTCATTTGTCACCTCGGCACCCAACTCTCGCAAGATCTCTCCCATGAAGCGGATGTCGGACAGGTCCGGGACCCGTTCGATGATAACCGGTTCTTTTGTTAGAAGAGTGGCGGCAAAGATAGGCAGAGCTGCATTCTTGGCTCCACCGGCACGGATACGGCCCGAGAGCGGATGGCCCCCTTCAATTCGCATCAAATCCATAAAATTTCAGCTTTGAGGTGCTTTGGGGCCTGAGCTATCGTGATTGTGGCCAGGCCGCTGCTGACCTCCCGAGCTCCCCCGATTCCGCCGGTTTCGGTTGCGACGTCGCTTCGGGTTCTGACCGTCGCCTTGGGGCGGGGATGCGTCTGCTTCGGGCTTGTGTGTGGGGGCCGACTTGGGGCGATTCTGTTTGGAGTTTCGGCGGGGCGTGGGTGTTGCTGAACCCTCGTCCCGGGTCTGTGCGGACGGATCCTGCGCGGGTTTTTTCCGGGAGGGCTGGCCATCACTCGAATGGCTGTTGCTGCTGCTGCGGCGTCGGCGCGCCCGGCGTGGAGTGCGGCTCTCATCTCCTTCAGCCGGGGTCGGGCGGTTGCGGCGAGGGCCTTCATCGCGATGCTGCCGGCTTGAAGCGGTGCCGGGGTTTGTTCGTCTTCTGTTCGTGGAATGGTTCCGTTGCGTGCGTTCGCCGGAGCCAACCACTGGCTTCTTCGAGGCCGTGGGCCGGCGCTTGAAGAACGCTCGAATCCGGGCGACCAATTGTTGCAGAAGGGAACCCTTGCGCTTCCGCCGTTGTGCGCGATCGGCCCGATCCGCTTTGCGGAAGGCCCGCTCCATGTCCCGGCTGTCGATCGGCGTTATCTTCGTCGGGGCGGGTTGAAGGGTGGGAGCATCTCTTCGCCGGGCCTTCCTTCTGGAATCGGATTGAGGGACGTATTCACTCGCGGGCAACGTATGGGGAGCTACCGGGGTGATACGGGATTTACCAGAGCCTTCTCGGGATTCGTAGGGTTCAAGATTTTCAAACTCGGGCATGATGAAAGGGCCGGACGGAACGTCGCATCTTGGTCCGGGATGAGGGTCATCCATCGTTCCCGCCGTAACGCCTGTGAAGAACGCTAGAGGGGGGCCTCCCCCGCTCAACTCTTTTTTCATTGCCCGGTCTGATTCGCCCAACCATGGTCGCTCGGCATGGATAAACTGGCGGAGATTTTCCGGTTACAGAGCGAGTTAAATAGCCGGATCGGCGTCAAATTGGATGATCTCGATGAGGCTGAGAAAACGAAATGGGTCCTGAACTACACGCGTGCCATGCAGCAGGAATTGGCGGAGCTGGTGGATTCTGTCCCATGGAAGTGGTGGGCCCGTTATCAGACGTTTGACGAGCAGAATGCCCGGGTTGAAGTGGTGGATCTTTTTCATTTCCTCGTATCGCTTGCCCAGGCCCTGGGTATGTCGGCTGATGATGTCCATGCGGCCTACCTGAAGAAGAACGCGGTCAACCACGCGCGTCAGGAGAGTGGCTACAGTAAGAAGGACGATGCCGACTCACGGCATATCTGATTGGCCTGATCCGTCCGGATCCTTTTTCAATATTTAATAACTCTTTGGACTTATCTATGAACAGCACATATTCGGAACGTCTTCCCAGCATTCTGGCAGATTATAATGCGCACGTCAGCCAGCCCAACGAAATCGATAAGCGTTGGAATAACGGTTGGTACACGCGCTACCGCAATCCTGTGGTGACCCAGGCTCACATTCCGCCTCATTGGCGTTATGATTTGAATCCCGGGACCAATCCTCGCCTTCTCGAGCGCCTCGGGATCAATGCTGCTTTGAATCCGGGTGCGATTGAGCACGGTGGTAAGATCAAGCTGGTCGTGCGCATCGAAGGGATGGACCGAAAGAGTTTCTTCGGGATCGCTGAGAGCGACAATGGGATCGATGGTTTTCGCTTTACCGGAAAGCCTTTGCTTCTTCCGGAGGATGCCGCAGATCCGGAGACGAATACCTATGATATGCGTCTGATTGAGCACGAGGACGGATGGATCTACGGAATCTATTGCGCTGAGCGCAAGGATCCGAACGCGCCTGCCGGGGATCTTTCGAGCGCCACGGCCCAGTGTGCCATCGTCCGTACCAGGGATCTGGATACATGGGAGCGGCTCGGTGAGCTCAAGACGCCTTCGCCTCAGCAGCGCAACGTCGTTCTTCATCCCGAGTTCGTGGATGGGCAATACGCTTTCTACACACGGCCACAGGACAGCTTTATTGATGCGGGCAAGGGGGGGGGTATCGGTTTTGGCCTTTGCAAGGACATCACGAATCCAGTCCTCGAGCATGAGGCAATCATCGACGAGCGTGCCTACCACACGATCAAGGAAGTAAAGAATGGCATGGGGGGGCCTCCTATCAAGACAGACGCCGGGTGGCTCCACATCGCACACGGAGTCCGCGGCTGCGCGGCCGGCCTGCGCTATGTGATCTATGCTTTCCTTTGCGATTTGAAGGATCCTTCAAAGGTCATCGCTCGTCCAGGCGGCTACTTCATCGCACCCTTTGAGGAAGAGTATGTTGGCGATGTCGGCAACGTGACCTTCACGAATGGTTTTGTGAAGCGCGCAAATGGAGAGGTTCTGGTCTATTATGCCAGCTCCGATACGCGGTGCCATGTGGTGACGGCCTCAGTCGATACCTTGCTCGATTACGTTCAGAACACTCCTGAAGACGCCATGCGCTCGAGGAAGTGTGTCGAGCAGCGGATTGAGCTTATCGATCAGAACCTCGCCTACATTCAGCAGGCCGACGATCCGCAATTGAAGGCCCTCATTTCCTGAGGCCTCGGGTATCATCCTCGAGGTTGGTCGAGCGGACCAGCAGGCGTTTCCGTAAGGCAACGAAGCCAATCAGCAGAATCGTGAGCACACCGAGAGCCCACGCGGTTTTCCCGACTTCGTGATCCCTGAGCGAATCCCCCAGCGCAAAGAAACATGAGGCGTAAGCCAAGGTAATGGAGAAGGAGACGGTAAAATAGATTGGAAACGGGATGCCGGAGAGGGCGAGGATGTAGTTCTTCAGAAACACGGGTACTCCAGGTGTGAGCCTGACGAGGAGCGTGAATCGGAGGGGCTGCTTCGGCGGCGTTTTCGGAAGGGAGAAGCGCGTTGTTTTCAGAAAACGGAGGAGGATCCAGCGAAGACCGGACTTCCCGATGATGTAGGAAAGCAAGAGGTTTGCGCTGATTGCGATGGCGATCCCTGTGAGCCCGAGGGCGGGACTAAAGGTGGCACCAGCCAGGATGAAGAAGGGCGTAACGGGAACGCCGAGCGCAGGCAGGAAACCGAGGGCGGCAAAGAACGGAACGGGCCCGGCGTGCTCAAGGAATCCCATTGCGGCGTCGTTGTCCCAGCTGAGGTAGGCGAACCATAAGGTCAATACGATGAAAGCGCCGCCTGCGGCTTTGGTTCCCCGTCGAACCCATTGCTGCGTCGGAGGGCTGGTCGGCTGGGTCCCCAAGGTCACGATTCCGAGGATCCGCAGGACCGGTCCAATTGGCGCAAAATGCGCGTAACAACCTCATCGAGAGACAGCTTGGAATTATCGATGACCTGTGCGTCCTCTGCCTGGAGAAGTGGGGCTGCGGTTCGAGTCTTATCCATTTGATCGCGTGAGGCGATTGAATCGGTCAAGCCTTCCTTTTGTCTGCGAGCAGTCCGAGTCGCTTCGTCGGCGATGAGGAAGATCTTCAAGTCGGCACTGGGAAAAATAACGGTCCCGATGTCGCGTCCACCCATGATCAAGCCATTGAAGCCATTTTCCTTGGCGATGTCAGCCTGTCGTTGTTGATAAAGTCGAACCGATTTTCGAATATCGGGAAGTGCGGCAAAGCGGGAGACATTCTGATTCACCGAATCGGAACGCAGGTCTTCTTCCTTGGGAACAGCTCCATTGAGGCGGATAAGGGCTTCGCGACCCTGGATTTCAGTTTTGATCCGGAGTTTCTGCAGGAAGTAACAGAGGCTGGAGGATCCCTCGGAGGGTTCGATGCTGTTATTCAGGCATGCCAACGTAATCGCGCGGTAGTGTGTGCCGGTATCGACATGGAGAAAGTTCAAGCGCTCAGCGACGGCTCTCGCCGTGGAGGATTTGCCGGAGGCGGCACCCCCATCGATGGCCACAATCTGAAAGGGACGAGCCATGGATCAAGAAGCTGAGATTCTCTTCAGACTCTGGCGTCGAAGCGCCTCCAGTGTATCAAAAAATCGGGGGAAGGTTTTTCCGCAGCAGGCGGGGTCCTTGATCTTCATCCAAGGTTGTCCGTTGTTGCAGATATCGGCGGAACCGAGAATGCCAAAGCTCATGGCGACACGGTGGTCTTCATAGGTGTCGATCGTGGCCCCTCCGGACCGGGCGAGCGCGCGCAAGGCGTCCAGGCGAGGTGTGATGCGAAGCCAATCGGGTCCTTCCTCCACTTCCTGATGCAGACGGCGAAGCTCTGTCGTGGCCGCATGGATGCGGTCGGTCTCCTGATGCCGTGTATGTCCGATCCCTCGAATCATTACAGGGTGGGGCAGGAGCGGGCTGATAGCCGCAAGGGTCAGGAAGGTGTCGGAAAAGGTTTCAAAATCGATATCGAGGGGACCTCGAGCCGTGCCTGTTTTTTGGAAGGTCGTGTGGCCTTCCCCGTATTCTGCGGCAATACCGATCAGGTTGATCACAGAAACAAACCTGGAGTCCCCCTGCATCAGGGTGTTGTTGTAGCCTTCGAGCTCGACCAAACCACCCGTCGCCGCTGGAAGTGCGATGAAGTAAGAGGCAGCCGAGGCATCCGGCTCGATAGGGTAAAGGCCGTTCCCGAAGACATACGGCCCGGGGTGCACAACGAGTTCACCGCTCTCAAGGCTGCCGTCCACGCGGATCCCCGCGCGTTCCATCATATCAATCGTCAGCTGGACGAAGGCAGGACGTGTTGCAGGAAACTGGATACGCACGGGTGAAGGTGCACGGGCAGCGGAAAGAAGCAGCGCTGTCAGCATTTGGCTGCTGGCGCTGGGATCGACTTTCACGACATCACCCGTCCAGCCCTTCGTGTGAAGGGTAAAGGGAAAGTGCCACTCCTTTTGATCGAAAGTAAAGTGGCCACCGAGTTGGGTGAGGGCTTCAAGAAGGCCTTTCATCGGACGCTCCCGCATGGGCGGATCACCATCGAGGTGAAACGTTCCGGCGGGATGGTGGACCAAGAGCGCGGTGAGGAATCGGGCCATCGTACCGGCATTGCCGACAGCAAACTTTGCCGCCCCATGGGGAATGCGTCCGCCTTGGCCGGTGATCGTGATCTTGTTTTCTTCGGGGAGTGATTCGACGTCGAAGCCGAGGGCGACAAGACCCTCGAGCATGAGAGCGGAATCACGGCTAAAGGTCGGATTCTTCAGCGTGACAGCCCCATCCGAAAGAGCCGCCATCGGCAAGGCCCGGTTTGTGATGCTTTTGGAGCCCGGTAACTGTACCCGGCCCCGAGCCTCGCTCGTGAAAGGTTGTATGGGAAGAGGATCGCGCATGGAGATAGACAACGATGATTCAGGGGCATGGTCAGGCAAGCCACGAATAAGAATGGATGGATCGTGTTCGTTTGTAGACAGGCTGGGAATGTTGAACACGAGCGACTGGGGCGGCGGATGGCCCGCTTTCAATCGAACAGGACGAGCAGTGCCTCAGCGCGGCGGAGATCCCTGTTTGTCAGGTAAACGAGGGATGTCACGTGAACGACACCTTGGCCTCGGGGCGTTTGAAAGGCCAAGGCAAACGGTTCAGTTGGTGTGGAGGACTCCAGAGCTGCGATGATTGGAGTCAGGTCGAGAGCTTGGGCACTTCCAGTGGAGGCGTCACGAATGGAGATCGTCGAAGAATCTCTCACCCACTCAAAGGTCAGAGACCCGACGTAAAGTGCTGGATTTTGGCCGTATTCACGAAGATCGAAACGCCATACTTGGGCAGGATGCTGCAGGTGGGGCGGCTTACTGCTGGCCCACGTTTGAGGCTGGGGAAAGGCCGCTTCTGAAGTGATGCCGAGGAAGCGAATGATGTTTTCACTCTGGCGATGTGTTGAATAGGCTGAATCTTCCAAACGAGGTTTGAAATTCGCAGGATTTTCAAGGTAGCCTTCCA
>CAYOIB010000026.1:29965-31974 GCA_964403935.1 uncultured Puniceicoccaceae bacterium
CAAGGTAGCCTTCCAGGGGAGCGAGGCCGCGCGTGTCGAGGAGGTAGCGCAGAATCGATCGGAACTCCTGGAAGTCTTCGTTGCTTAGGGTTCGGGGATTTGGACTTAGATTTCCATTATCGAGGAGGCCGTGGGATTCAGCCAGAGTCATAAATCGTTTGAGCTGCGAACGCTCGGATGTGGAGAAGGCAGACAGGGGACCGGAAAATCCTGCCACGAGACATACGAGGAGAAGCGATGCGGGGTAAAAGACCAAATGAACGCGTCCTCCTCGAAATGTCTGTAGAAGACATAGAAGAAGGAGCCAAATTCCGAGTGCAGCGACAAAGTAACGGTTCTCTGTTATGCCATAAGTTGCGATGCGTTCGTTGATGGAGAGGAGCAATAAAACGGTGAGCGGCAGTATCAACGGATAGAGGAGACGGTGGAAATACCGTGCCCACGCGTCTCTTGTGCGCAGAGGAAATGCCAGGAGGTCGGTGAGCAGTGCGATCGTTGCCAGGATCAAGATCGGGAAGGCGACCCATCCGGTGGGCCATTCCCATGTAAACACAATCTTCGCCATGTAGGCATAGAGGATGAGGACGTAAATTGCTGTCAGAGGCAGGGCGATGAACCGGAGGGTAAAGGAGAGAGCCCGCGGGTAGGGCTTTGAGGAGGCGGGCTCATCCGGTCGCGGAATTCCCCCGAGGACGATCATTGGGTGAACAAGAAACGTGATCAAAGCCCAGATCTGGAAGTAGGTCGTCTCGCTCACAGGAAGAGCAAACAGCTTTTCCATGCTGAACAGGGCCAGAGCGATTCCAATGAAGATGATGATGACATTGAATGTGCTGAAAATAAAGCGAAGGAAGAGATCATTGTTGAAGGTCCACAGACTTTCCTGCTCCCGGCCTTGGCGAATGCCGGCAAGGGCGATCGCCAAATGAAAGGCGAAGAGGAGCAGGATGAAATAGAGATAATCCAGTCCCCGAATTGAATCTGGATGATGGGGAAGGCAGAAGAAGTAGAGGCCGGCGAGAACAATAAGAACGGGATATCCAATGATGCGGAACTGATGGTGCCGCGGTCGATCTTCGGCAACGAGATCAAGCAGGAAGGCACCAAAGAAATAGAGAAGAGAGGTCATCAACAGCTTACCCCAGAACAGATCGGTGCGGGGATCAGCGTCCGATGTGATTAAATTGATCCAGGCGGTCGTGGTGACGACGCATCCCGCGATTGCAGCAGGAAATCGCGGTATAACGCGAATGACTTCTCGAAGAACTTGCAGGAAAATCTGGAAGAAAGTATGCATGAAAGGAGTCGGAAAAAAGGAGGCTTCGGTGGTCGCAATATGAATCGGGTTTCCTTGGTGGCACCAGCGTAATTTTCTCGGGAAGTGAGGTGTCGTTGAAAAGAGCAGGCGTTCGAGGCGGTTGTGGGGGATGTGGTGCGGCGGAGGTTTGCTTAAGACTTTTGGGCGGCGGGATCGGGGATTTTTCCCTCGCATCCCCTTTCGAGCTGTTGTGCACTTGGGGCCTTATGGAAATCACATCGAACCGAGTGGTCCTGATGGACTACGTCCTGAAGGATGACGACGGCAGCGTGATCGATCAGAGCCCCGATGGTCAGCCTTTGGCTTACCTCCATGGGCATGGGAACATTATTGCGGGGTTGGAGCGCCAGCTGGAGGGTTCGGCCCCAGGAGATGCCAAATCAGTTTCGGTTCCGCCAGCAGAGGCCTACGGGGAGTATGATCCAAAGCTGAAGCAACAGGTGGATCGTTCGCTTTTTCCTGAGGTTCCTATTGAGCCTGGGATGCAGTTTCGAGCGGGGACGCCGGAGGGAGACAGGGTCGTCCGTATCAGTGAAGTCGGAGACGGCTATGTGGTGGTTGACGCCAATCATGAACTGGCGGGCAAGACGCTTCATTTTGAGGTGAAGGTGAAGGAAGTGCGTGAAGCGACGCCCCACGAGCTGGAGCACGGCCATGCTCATGGTGCGGGCGGTGTTCACCATTGAGTGGG
>CAYOIB010000027.1:0-30972 GCA_964403935.1 uncultured Puniceicoccaceae bacterium
CCCGGCATTGTTTCCGAGATCGGGTCTATCCCGCCGAATTGTATGGATGTCGGATGACAAAGCAGGAACCGGTGGTAACGGCCCTGTCGAGGAAGACCGTGGCCCCGAGCCGCAGGCACATTTTTTGAACGATGTAGAGGCCTAGACCCGACGAGGGTTCTCCCCCGGTGGGGCGGGACGAGAGACGTTGGAATTTGATGAAGAGGGCTCCCACCTCTTCCGGGCGAATGCCAGGGCCCTCGTCGCGAACCCGCAGCTCAAAGGTCGCGTCATTGAGCCGGGCGGTCTCAATTGTCACCCGGCTTTTCGGGGGCGAATACTTGAGGGCGTTGCTCACCAGATTGTTGAGGCAAATAGCCAACCACCGGGCTTGGGTGGGGACATCGGTCTCCGCGTTGGGATCCAGCAGCACCTCAAGGCGGATCTTCTTGATCCCGGCTTGGCTGCGAAAGCGCAGGCAGACTTCACGGGCAAGCTGATTCCAGTTAAAGGGTTCAAGCTCCAGGGGGCCCTGGAAGCTCTCGATTGAGGAGACGTTCAGGATATCATCAATCAGATCCAGCATTTCAAAGCCGCTGCGCCGGATATCAGCCAGGTCCTCGTGGAGCTCCTCCTGATCCGGCGGGATGCCCAGACGAATTTCTTCGCAGACCCCGAGGACACCATTGAGCGGATTGCGCAGGTCGTGCGCCACGATCTCGAGAAAGTCGTCTTTCTCCCGGTTAAGGGCGAAGAGGGATCGGTTGACCGATTCGAGTTCGCGGGCTCCCCGTTCCAACTCCGCCTTCTGCTGTTCGACCTCCGTCTTCGCCAGAGAGAGTTCCAGATTGCGCCGTTCCAATCGGCGTTGGTGATGGTGAATCGCGGAGGTGCAGATGAAAGCGACGACCACCGTAATGACAAGAGCCAGCCCTATGTTAAGAAGGAGCGTTTCGCGCAACGGCTCAAGGAGCTGATGCTCAGTCTGCTCAACAATGAGAAACCAGTTGAGTTCAGGCACAAAGCGGCTGTTGAGGAAAAAGGTTTGGCCATCGCGGTCATACACGAGGGACTCCAGGCCCTCCTTGAGAAGGGCATCGGCATGCGCTTTCAGCCCGGGAAACTCCCGCAGGTTGTCGTAGGCAGAAAGCGCCGTGTGGTGCGGGCCGACCATTAGCTTGCCCGATTGATCAACGAAGAAAATTGCTCGGCCAAAGCGCGCTTCGTACTCCTCGATCAATTCATTGACATGATTGACAGTCAAACCCGCGCCGGTGGCTCCGATGTAGTTGCCCTCGAAATCATGGACCCGATAGTTCACAAACACGGTCATGGTGTTCCGGTTCGCCATATCGGGATCCACGTTGATCTCAAAAGGTGCCTCCATCTTCCGCACCCGAAAGTACCAGGCGTCTGCCGGAGTTTCCTCAGCTACACGCTTGAGGATGCCACCCCAGTAATAATAACTGCGCGTCGACTCAGAGACAAAGAAGCTCGTGACTGTGCCATACTCCCTCCGGATCTCGGAGAGAAAACGCTGCATCTGCTCGAGGTTCTCTTCGCCCCCAAGAACCCAATCCCGTAAAAATGCGTCATTCGCCATCATCGACGAAATGAAAATGGGCTGGAGAAGGTCGCGCTGAATGACAGAGTAAATGTTGTCGGAGGTCAGCGGCAGAGAGCTGTCCATGATCGTATGCCGGACATTGTTCCTGGACACGTAGTAACTACTGATACTGCTCGTGAGAAATCCGATCAGGAGCAAGAGGCAGACCGTTGTTGCCAATTGGTAGCGCGAGTCGCGGAACATTCTGCCATGACTGAGGAACAGCCCCCGTTTTTGCAATGGCTATCGCCGCCAGATCGCCAGCCAATTTGAGGCACACCCTTCTCATGGGAGCAACCGGACCCAGCCTCGCCCGGACGTTTTAAAGGGTGGCTCACGTCGTTTAGAATTAGTACGTCTCCCTCTTTAAAGCGCGGAAAAACCAATCAGCGCTGAGAAGAACGTGGCAGGATGGGTGATCACCAATTGTAATAAAGGTGCCCACATACGACGGCTCGACTTCTTTCAGATGACTCCTCACTTTCCATAAGAATTTCAAGCTTTTGAATACAAACAACTTAAACTGACCCCTGCCCATTTTCACAGCTTCTTCATCCTACAGGTAGCGGCGTCGGCTGCGATGCGGGCCTTCTCGTAGGGGATTGACTTGGCCGACCCGAGTCCCAGTGTTGCCTGCCGACACAAAACCCAGGGTTCATGAGTAGTTTTCCGACATTTCGATCCGCCGCAGCGTTTCTGACCTTCGCCGCCTTTTTTCTCGCTTCCACAGGCTGCCAGGTGGTGCCGGTGGAGACGCGGGGTCCGGCTTCCGAGGCCCCCGTTCAAGCTAATGAAGATGAGCCAGAGACAGAGCCGGAGGACGACATCGACCCCGAATTTTCTGTTAAAATTGACGAGACGACGGCCTCTCTCGATGTCGAGGCGGATGAAGAGAATGAGGCGACACACCACCTGCCGATGCACGAGCGTGCCGTCCTGGGCTGGGTGGAATGGATCTGCCTTGAGCCTGAAGCTGTTCGAATGAAGGCGAAACTCGACAGCGGTGCCCAGACATCTTCGATGAACGCCTTGAACCTGCGGCGCTTCGAGCGGGACGGCGAGCCTTGGGTCAGTTTTGAAATCATTGACCCCACGTCCAATGAAACCATCGCCATGGAGCGGCCGATCGTCCGCAATGTAAGAATTGTGCGGCACGAGGAAGAGGCGGATCGCCGTCCCGTTGTGCGGATGACTGTGCGCCTCGGAGAGATTTATCAGGAGGTGGACTTCTCCCTCATTGATCGGAGCAATTTTGTTTACCAGGTCCTCATTGGGCGCAATTACCTCCGGGGGCTGGCGGTGATTGATTCAGACGAGACCTTCCTTGCGGGGAGACCCGCATGCGGCGCAGAGCCCGGATGGATCGATCCCTACGACGCTCTCGGAAACGAAGATGCTCTCGACGACGGGCAATAGGCACACACGCCAGCCTGCTCTACCCAATGACCTCCCGCAGCCAACTCTTTCTCCTTTCGGGGATACTCATCGCGACCGGGCTCGGACTGGCGCTCTACAAAAACATGGCTTTCGGATTTCCGCTGACACAGGCAGGCTCCGAAGACGTCTGGACGGTTGAAGCCGAGATCTCATTTGTCGGAGAAGGTCAACCCGCCCGGGTATCCCTCGCGCTCCCCCGGACCTCCCAGGACTTCATGGTCCTTCAGGAAGGGTTTGCCTCGCCGGGATATGGTTTCGAGCGCCGCGAAGCTGTGGGGGGCGAACGGGCGGAATGGACCCGGCGCAACGCAGACGCTCAACAGTCGCTCTTTTACCGGGTCCAACTCGCCCGTCGCATGGGCGAATTTGAAACCCAGGTCGAATCCGCTCCCCCCGCCCCACCTCCCCCCTTCTTTGACCAAGCCCAGAGAACAGCGGCGCACCGCCTTATTCAAGTTGCACGATCCCGTTCAGCGGACGCACGCAGTTTCACCGTTCAGCTTCTCGCCCTTCTCAATCTGCCGAACTCTGACCAGAATGCAGAGATGCTCCTGCGCCAAGTCGGAGATTCCGAAGGCCGCGTTCAACTGGTTCGCCAGTTGGTCGCCCTGGAGGCGATTCCCTCACGACTCACCCGCGGTGTCCTTCTGGAAGAAGGGCGCCGCTTTCAGCCGATGGTTCCTGGATTGGAAATATGGGTTCCTGAATCCGGATGGCTCTACTTCGATGTCGCCAGTGGCCGGGAAGGAAAACCTCCCAACCTCTTTCTCTGGCAGCGCGGCGGGGTCTCGCTTCTCGATGTCGAAGGGGGCCAAAATTCGCAGGTTCGCTTCTCCATCCTCCGGGAGAGCCGACCGGTAACGAATTTGGCCCGGCAACGAGCCGAGGCTTCCGAGGCGGCCTTGCTTAACTTTTCGATCTACGAGTTACCCATTGAGGATCAGAACGTTTTTAAACGGCTCATGCTCGTGCCCATCGGATGTCTCGTGATCGTCATCCTGAGAAATCTCGTGGGCATGGCCACCTCGGGGACCTTCATGCCGATTCTTTTGGCCTTGGCTTTCCAGGAAACCCGCCTGATTCCGGGCATCGTCCTGTTCCTTATTATTGTCAGTAGCGGACTCGCGATCCGATCTCTCCTTTCACACCTGAATCTTCTTGTGGTCGCGCGGGTATCGGCCGTGGTCATCGTCGTTATTGGCCTCATGGCGCTGCTAAGCATCATCAGTCACAAGCTGGATCTTCCGGTGGGCCTGAAGGTGACGTTCTTCCCCATGATCATCATTGCCTGGACCATCGAGCGCCTCTCGATTCTCTGGGAAGAGGAAGGGGCCCGCAGCGCCATTCTGCAAGGGGGCGGCAGTTTGGTGGTGGCTGTTATCGCCTACCTCTTCATGACCTTCCCCTGGGTGCGTTACCTGACATATACCTTCCCGGAGCTGCTGCTGGTTATCCTCGCGCTAGCCCTTCTCCTTGGAAATTACAGTGGCTATCGTCTGACCGAGTTGCGGCGCTTCCTCCCATTCGTAGCGAAAGTATGAAATCGTCCCGACGCTGGTTATGGCCGTGGGAACTCTCCAAACTGGGGTTGCTTGGGATCAATGCCCGGAACAACCAGTTCATCCAGGGCTATAATCCCCGCAGCATGTTTCCTCGGGTCGATGATAAACTCCTGAGCAAGAAGCTCGCCATCGAAGCCGGGCTCCACACCCCGAAGCTCTACTCGACGGTGGAATTCCATTATCAGGCGCGGGACTTTCATCGATCCGTGGCAGAGCATGAATCCTTTGTCGTCAAGCCAGCTCGCGGAGCCGGCGGTAACGGGGTCGTTGTGATTGTTGGACGGGACGCGAAGGGCGATTATCTGCGCACCAGCGGAAAGCTCTTCACACGCATCCAGATGGAGCGTTACCTCGCCAACGTCCTGAGTGGGCTTCACAGCCTTGGGGGGTCACCGGACAAAGCGATCGTCGAGTACCGCGTGAAAACGGGGGAACCCTTCACCTCCTTGAGCTACCAAGGGGTTCCGGACATCCGCGTCCTCGTCTTTCAGGGGTACCCTGTCATGGCCATGCTCCGCCTATCGACCAGTGCCTCCGGGGGGCGGGCCAACCTTCATCAGGGCGCAATCGGCGTGGGCCTCGATATTGCCACCGGTCAGGCGGTGCAAGCCACCTGCCGGGATCAGTTGATCGAGACTCACCCCGACACGGGTCAGTCGCTCCGTGCCGTCCGCGTTCCCAACTGGGAGGCGCTCCTTCTGCTCGCCGCCCGCTGCTACGAAATTTCAGGCATGGGCTATCTTGGCGTCGACATTGTGGTAGACGCGGATCGAGGTCCGCTCGTACTTGAATTGAACGCACGCCCCGGCCTCAGCATCCAACTGGCCAATGGAGAAGGGCTATTACCGCGCTTGCGCAGGATTCAACGGGAAGCAACAGGCGTCTTCCCCCGCCCGTATCCGGAGCGCGTTCAGTTTTCCCGGGAAGCTTTCGGTAAGCGGAATAACCACGAGGCCTTGTCACCGGAACTGATGTCCGTATAATTGCCTTGTTGAAGGCAGTCCTTTGTTTGACTCCATTATCAAGCCGGGCTCGGTTCTCCTTTTCTGGATTTACGTATGCGAAAAATAAACTGGGGCACCCTTGCCTTTGTCGTCATCTATCACGTTCTGCTGGTCGCACTCCTGCCGGTGGTTGCGCCCGAGCTCTCTTTGATGGCCCTGGGAGGATTTCTCTTAACCTTCATCGTCGGAGGGCTCTCCATCACAGCCGGTTACCACCGGCTCTATGCCCATAAAGCCTATGAGGCGCATCCGGTTTACGAATGGGGCGTGCTGCTCCTCTCCACCCTCGCCTTTCAGATGTCGGCCCTGATGTGGTCCCACGATCACCGCCTCCATCACAACCACGTGGATACCGACAAGGACCCCTACTCGATCAACAAAGGGTTCTGGTATGCACACATGCTCTGGCTTTTCACCTACCGCCGTGAATTCCAGCCGCGGCTTGTGGGAGATCTTCTAAAGAATCCGCGCGTGGCTTTTCAGGACCGCCACTACGTTCTCCTCGCCATCGTGGTGAATCTGGCGGTCCTCGGCGTGGCGTGCCTTTTCATGCCGCCGTGGGTCGCCTTCTGGTCCGTTGTCGTCCTCCGGATTTTTGCCATTCACCACTGCACCTGGTTCATCAACTCCCTCGCCCATACCTGGGGTTCCCGAACCTATGCCCGGGAATTGACGGCGGTGGACAATGCCATTCTCGCCCTCCTGACCTTTGGTGAAGGCTACCATAACTACCATCACGCCTTCGCCGCAGACTACCGCAACGGCATCCGCTGGTACCACTTCGATCCGACAAAGTGGCTGGTCTGGTCGGCAGCCCGGCTCGGGCTCGTTTCGCGCCTCCGCGTTGTCCAGCGGATTCGGATCCAGAAAGCCCTTGTTTCAAAAGATAAGCAGCTCCTGCTCGACCGCCTGAGCAATGAGGTCGACGACCTTGCCCGTGAGCTGCGAGAAAAGCTGGAGCAACTGGCGGCCACTTTCGAAACCAACGCGACCACCCTTGCCCGAATCATGCGGGAGGCAAAGGAGGGATCCAAAGAGAAGCGGGACCTCCTGCGCATCGAGATCCGCCGACTGAAGCGGGAGCTTCGGGCCACCTGGAAAGCCTGGCTCGCCCTGACCCACTTGGCGTCAAAACGTTATGCCCTGACCCACTGAAGGGCCGGGCGGCAGCGACTCATTTCAAACCGCCGGGGCGGGCCCCTGCGGAAAACCTTCACCGGCCTCAGTCGGCCTGAAGCCGCGTTCGCCAGAGAACGAAGACCGAGGCCAGGGTTCCCAGAAGCATCAGGGTGATGATCGAGGCGGCAAACGCCTTTGGTGCGCCATCAGCCGTGGCCAGCCAGCTTGCGCTCGATCGCCAGAGAAAGATCCCCGAGAGAAAGACCGTCGTGATCGCGGCACCAATTCGGGCCCAGCGGTAACCTTTCAACATGAGGCCCCCAAGCAACGCTGAGAGGCCGCCGAAAACGGACCCTGATATCAAAGCGGTCTGGGCGGCCTCCGGGTTGGAGAGATACCCCGCGAGACCGCACAGAAAGAGGAAGATTCCGTAAGCGATAAACCATTTTCCGGAAAAGGACATTTGCCTTTCATCGCGATCGGTTGCCCCTGCGGCAAGCCTCAAGGAAAAGCCATCTTTGGCTTTGCCATTAAATCGAGGGTCTCTTGAATTCTCGCATGACACGTTTCCCTCTGTTCCATCGACTGCATCTTTCGCTGTTGCTTCTTCCGATGGGCCTCTTGCTTGCCTGCTCCCAGACACCGAGAGGGACGGATGCTGTCGCCGAATACAATGCGAATCCCTTGGCGGTCCTGATTCCCGCCTCCGTGTCTTCCGAAGAAGCGGAGGCACAAGCCGTCGAAACCCTGGAACAACGTCAGTGGATCGTTACCGACCGGAGCCCTGGCCGCATCAGCGCCCAATTGGATCACCGCAATTATGTCGCCCGCGTGACTCTGGAACAACAGGGCAACCGGGTCGTCATCCTCAATGAATCCCGCCGGGAACCGGGGACGCGGCGGGCTGCGAAACCAGCCGTGCCTCTCGACTGGTTACAGAATCTCCAATCGGATCTGAACAACCGATTGGTCCGGATCGCGGCCATGCGGGATTGAGGCACCGATGCCTTTCTACGTTACGACAAACTGCCAGGAAACAGATATCACCTGGGGAAAAGGTTCGATTCACCTTTCGCTCGCCCTGCCACTCTTGCGGGGATCGGCCAGAGAGTGTCTATCCCTCAAGAATCTCGATCTGACCGAACAGGCAGACGGCATCCTCGGCTCAGCGGGCGATCACGTCTATTTTGCCTATGCCCAACCGCGCAAAGGGCTCCTGGCAACGCAGACGGAAGCCGCCTATTCCAGGCTCTTGCAAGCGGTTGACGGCGTCCAGCTGCTGCGGATCTGGAACTTTATTCCAAACATCAATGTCGTCTGTGACGGCCTCGAGAACTATCAGGCTTTCTGCCTCGGTCGAGCTGAAGCCTTTGACAAAGCAAACGAGGGGTTGCCCCAGCCCATGCCCTACCCGGCGGCCTCAGCCCTCGGCATTGAGAGCGATCGCCTGGTCATCTTTGGTGTTGGGCGGGCGCGGCATCGTCACGGCCGCTTCTTCGAGAATCCCTGCCAGACCCCCACCCACCATTACCCGCGCTGCTACGGCCCGCGGCCACCGTTGTTTTCCCGCGCGAGCACCTGTTTCGCAGAAGGAACAAGCGAGGTCTATATCTCCGGGACAGCTTCGGTCACGGGCTCGGAAAGCCGACATCCGGAGCACCTGCCAAATCAACTGGAAACGACGAGGCAAGTGCTCGAAACCCTCTTTACCGAGATCCGTCAGGAAGCCGATCTCCCATCGCCACAATGGCTGAACGCCAGCGACGTGCGCTTGTATCTGCGCCACGCAAAGGACGCGGAACGGGCCGAGGCTTGGCTCCGGACGCATTTCCCTCTGACAGAAGGCCGCTGGCGGATTGTCCAAGCCGACATCTGTCGGACTGACCTTCTCGCTGAGATTGAATTTTCACTCCACCCTAACCGTACCGTGCCCAATATCGACCACCCTATCTATGTCTGAAACACCTTCCCGTTCCCTCCCTTCGGAAAATCAGTTTGATTTTGTCGTCATCGGGGGAGGCCCGGCCGGTTCCTCCGCCGCCGGTTTGCTGGCCAAAGCCGGTCGTTCGGTTTGCCTCATGGAGCAGGCGCGCTTTCCGCGCTTCCATATTGGCGAGTCACTCCTTCCCGCGGGGAACAGTGTTATCCGGGAGCTAGGGGTCTGGGAGATGCTGGAGTCCACAGGCTGCCTGAAGAAGTTCGGAGCCGAATTCACCTACGGCACGGGCCAGCAGATGATCGAAGTGGTTTTCAAAGATGGGCTGATCCGGGAGGAACCCCATACCTACCAAGTGGAGCGGGCGCACTTCGATACACTCCTTCTGGACCGGGCGGAAACCTTGGGCGCAACGGTCTGGAGGGAGTGCACCGTTCGCAATATTCATTCCACCGAAAGCGGATGGACACTCGAGACGCGGGCGGCTGATGGAACCGAACGAACCGTGCACACGCCTTGGCTCCTCGATGCCTCCGGGCGCTCCCGCATTCTTGCCCGTCACCTGAAAGTACCCAAAGAGCAGGTACCGCTACCGAATCGGATTGCGGTCTTTAACCACTTTACCGGCGTCCCCCGACGCGAAGGTCCCAGTGAAAACAACATTATAATCGTCCGGGTCAAAGGGGGTTGGTTTTGGAACATTCCGCTCGATGCGGAGCGCACGTCCATCGGCATCGTCAAAGTCCTGCCCAAAGGGACACGTGCCGACGAAGCTCTCTTTTATGAGGAGGTGATGAACAACCCCTACATGGCAAAGCTGATGAGCAACGCCAAGGCCTGCCACGAAAAGTTCTACATCGAAGCCGATTATTCCTATTTCAGCGCCAAAATGGCGGGCCCTCGCCATTTCCTTTTGGGCGATGCCGCCGGCTTTCTCGATCCCGTGTTTTCTTCCGGCGTCTACCTCGCGATGTATTCCGCGCGGTTGGCCGTCAACAATCTCTTGGAGACCGCTGATCGCCGGGGATATTTAACAGACCGCGAGCAAGCCCGCTATGAGAAGATCATTCGGGGACGCATGCTCTCGTGGCTAAGCCTCATTCAAGTCTTTTACGACGATCGCGACTTCTCCATTTTCATGTCGCCAAATGACCGCTTCGGAATGTTTCGCGCAATCATTGCCGTGGTGGGTGGCTACCCTCCCCGACGCTTCTCGCTCTGGTGGCGCTACAGCCTCTTTCTCCTGATTTGCAAAATCAACCGCCGCTTCAAGCTGTTGCCCCCGGTGGATCTGGACGAGAAGCCCACCGCCCCATGATGCCGTTGGAGGCCGATACCCTTGCCAACAGGAAAAGGCTGGACCCAGTTTGTCGTCCCGCAGCTTCACGAGGCCGCACGATTGGTGCGACCGCACTTATAGGTGCGTCCGCCGTCGCCTTCGCTCTCCTCGCCGCCTCAGGTATCGATTGGGTTGCATGGACACAAGCACTCCCCGCCGAGCTCCACATCCTCTTCTGGCCTGCGATGGTGCTGCTTCCCCTCATCGGCTTTCCGATCAGCGCCTTCACCATTTCAGCGGCTTTCCTCTTTCCATTGTGGATGGCCTGCCTGCTCGGACTCTGCTCACTCGCCCTGAATATGGCCTTGGGCTACTGGATCGGATGTTCTCTCTGGCAGGATTTCACAAAACGCCAAATCCAACGACGCTTTCCCGGATTTGCCGGCCTGAGCGAGAAACAGGCGTTCCGGACCACGGTCCTCGTGCGGGCGATTCCAGGGGTGCCGTATTTCCTCCAAAACTACATCCTCGCGGTCCTCGGGGTTCCCTTTGGTTTCTACCTCACATGCTCGCTTCTGATCCAGGGAAGCTTCCTCATCATCATCACCCTGACGATCAATGGCGGATTGACCCAGAACCCGGTGCAGGCCCTGACGGGCGGGCTACTCTTCGCCCTTCTGATCCTCGTCCTGCGGCAGGGCACACCCTGGAAGCGGATCGCCTCGGGTAATGGTGTTTGACGGGGCCGGAGCTCGTCCCTTTTCATCACCTCTTATCCATTCCATGAGTGATCCCATTTATAAGCGACTGAAGGAAATCGTTGTTGAAGCGCTACAACTGGAAGGCGTCGACCCCGAGCGGTTAGCGGATGACGAGCCTTTGATGGAGTCTGAAATGGGCTTGGATTCGATCGATGCCCTCGAGCTGATCGTGCAGGTGGAAAAGCAGTTCGGAATCAAGATCAAGAGCAGTGAGGAGACACGTGATGCCCTGAAGTCTCTCGATTCACTCGCCGCTTACATCCGGATCCAACAACAAGCGCAAACCGCCCCTCCTCAGTCTTGAGGCGCACCAAGCGTCCAACAGATGAGTTCAACCCCGCCAGACACTCTCTACGTAACGACATGCGAATGCGACACGCCGCTGGGCGCGACTTCAGAGAGTTGGCAGGCCCTGTGCGAGGGAAAGATCGGGCTGAAGCACACGCCCGTGCGTGGCATCGATGGGTGCCCCAGCTTTCCCCTCAGTCTCTTTGAGGCGCTGGGGACGGCTTATCCCCCTCGCTGGATGGCACCATGCGTCAGGCTTGTTCAGCGCCTGCCGCAAAAGCCTTGGGGGCATCCCGGCTTCCCGGTCTTTGTCAGCAGCAGTAACTTTGGCATCGAACAGCTCCTCGCCTACCACCAATCACCAGCCGACGCCCGTCTCAAAGCCTTCGGAACCCCGGCCTTTGCTGTCCGTGAGCTCAGTAAAGTCTGTGGTTTCGGCCCCGAGGTGACTGTCATTTCCAATGCCTGTGTCTCCGCTCAACTCGCCCTCAGTGAAGCAGAGCTCATTCTCCGTGCCCGCTGCGCCGAAGAAGCTCTGGTTCTCAGTTTCGATTTTCTCAGTGCCTTCGTCATTGGAGGATTTGCTTCGCTCAAGATTCTGAATGAAAACGGGCCAAAACCCTACCAACGAACGCTGCTCAGCGCCATTGGTCTGGGTGAAGGGGTGGCGGCGGCGATCCTTTCGAGGAAGAAATCCCCCTTTGAACTGGTTGGCACCGTAGCCTGTCAAGAGTCCCACCACATGACGGGTAACGACCCCACGGGAGCGGGCTATACCCGGATCGCCCAGGAAGTTGCCTCCCTTGCAAAGGGCTCCTCCTTCTGGCTGAAAGGACACGGCACCGGCACAATCGATGCGGGCAGCCTGGAAGCACAAGCCTTTGAAGAGCAGTTTCCCAACAGCCCTCTGGCCTCCTGGAAAGGCTCCCTGGGCCATACTCTGGGCAGTTGCGGCCTGATCGAAATGGCGATTGCTTTGGAAGCCTTTCGTCAAGGGAAGTCTCCCGGCACTCCAGGAGCCGAGCCACCGTTCTTCTCCGACACCGTCGCTCAGACAGCCTTTTCCGTGGCAGGTTTCGATGCCGTTGCCCTTTTCTCCAGTGCGTTTGGCGGAGCCCACCTCGCTACCCTGGTGCGTCATGCTTAAGCGTTCCATAACAGCTGCCCGCCTTTTCGGCCCCACCACCGGGCTCACCCCGGAGGAGCGACAAACCTTACGGACCTTCTTGCCCGGCCGAAGTGCCCGTCGTCTCAGCGATGGCTCCCTCGCCATCGCAGCAGCCACGAACGACGTGTTGATCGAGCCCGAGGATGACTTCGTTTTCGGCAGCGTCGTGGGCGGAACCGTTTCCCTGAAGGCCTTTCTCGACAGCTTCCCCAATCCCAGCCCCGCCAGCTTCCAGGGCTCGACCCATGCGGGTGTCGTGGAAGCCGTCCTCGTGGCCCGGAGGCAGCCTGTCCGGCGGTTCCAGTCGATCGCGAGCCCGGCAGACTCCATCGTTGCGGCAACCGTTCGCTCGGGCTTGCTCAGCACCGCCCAGGTGGTGCACGTGCTCTTGTCCGAAGAGCGCGAGAACTGGCTGTATGAAGTGGGACTGGGCTCCCCGTCGACCTTCGCCTGCTACCTTCGCCTGGAGCGATCGCCGAAGAATTCAATCGGGCAGGTAACCTTTGACCCCGATGCCACGCCGCCTCCCGAGGCGATCGAAACGCCCGCCTTCTGCGAGCGCGTCCATCGGCGCGAAGCCTTCAATTTTGGATCATTTAGCTCAGGGAAGTTTGCTGTAACATGGCAGTAGCCCGGAAGTTTCCGAGGAACCCTGGTCCATCGTGGGGTTTCACCATGATGCGCTTTGCCGTCCGCATCCTGCCGAGGCCACTCCTTGCCCTTGGAACCTGGATCGGCGGTGGTGTGGCCTGCCTGCTCATGCCAAAGGAGCGGCATCATTCCACCCTCTATCTTGAAGCCATCCTCCGTCGCCGACCTTCAAAGCTCGAAATCTGGCGGCACTTCCACGCCTTCGCGGCCGTCCTCGTCGCAAAAATCGGTGCGGGCATGGGAAGAAAAGTCGAACTCGTGTGCGAGGGTCAGGACCTCGAGCATGCCAAGATCATCTACGCTGACGACCCTTTGCTGCTGGGGACCTTTCATGTGGGAGCGTCGGACCTTCTCGGGTTCGAAGTCAGCCAAACCGGCCGTCGCCTCCGCATGGTTCGAATCCGAGTCGGAAACTCCGGCGATCTCGCCGCCTTGACCCGGATTTTCGGGAACAAAGTTCAATTTGTCTGGGTGAACAAGCCCGAGCACCTTCTCTTTGCCCTGCGAGACGCCCTTCAAGCGGACGACGTCACCGTCGCCCTCCAATGCGATCGCACCGAAGGGGCCGAACGGGGTGAGCCCTTCGCCTTTCTCGGGCGGCAACGTCTTTTCCGAACCTCGATCTACCGTCTCGCCCGCATCTTTGACCGAAAGATCCTCTTTTCCGTGGCCGTTCCGGAGAAGGGCTTCCATCGCTTTCGTATCCGCGCCTACAATGTTTTCGACGGCTCCGGGCTGGACAATCGCCAATATCAGGTCGCCGCCAGAGAACATTTCCAAGGAGTCTTGAATTGGCTGGAAGCGATTCTTCTCGAACATCCCTATATCTGGTTCAATTTTCTGCCCCTCAACCCGGAAGTCGTCCCCGAGCCGACCCCTGAAGGTGCGCAATGAAAACATTCTTCTATTTTTGCCTGCTCTTCCTGATCGGCCTTACCCTGCTCACCATTAACCTTGCTGGGCACTGCCTCCTCCTGCTTGTCGGGCCACAGCGCTGCAACGCCTGCCTCCGCCCGATCATCCTGAATACGATCCGCTTCTACCGAAGACTGTTTGCGCGCTGGAAAGTGGGGTTGTTCACCTTCGAAGGTTTGGACCACGCCTCTGGCGGACCCCGTATCTACGCCGCAAACCATACCGGCCTTCTCGATGCGATCATGCTCCTGATCGCGCTCCCGGACGCTGCCTGCATCTTCAAGTCAAAGCTCCGGAGAAACCCATTCGTCTCGAGAATACCGGCGGCCATCGGCTTCTTTGCCAACGACGAAGGCTATGGCCTGATCCGCTCCATCATTCGACAGCTCGACGAAGGTTCGAGCGTTCTGATCTTCCCCGAGGGAACCCGCTCGGACCAGTCCGGCTGCCTCAACGCCTTCAAGACCGGAACCGCACTCGTGGCGATCAAGTCGGGACGGCCCGTGCAAACCATCCTGATCGAGAACCCACACGGCGTCACCGGCAAACAGCGTTCCCTCTTTAACCCACCCCCTGGAATGCCCTTTCGCTACCACTTCCGCCGCGGCCCGGAACTCAGACCCGAGCCCGGTGAAACGGCGCGCGCCTTTACGGCACGCGCCGAAGCCTGCTTCCGGGAGGAATTGTGGCCCGCTCATGATGAATGCCTCGTCCACCGCTAATGCCGCTCACAGCCAAGCGGGCACCCACCTTGTCGTCATTCCTTCCTACAATACCGGGCGGGATCTGCTCGAAAAGACGGTGCGCTCCGCCCATTCCCAATGGCCCCACGTCTGGCTTTTCATCGATGGGTCAACCGATGGCAGTGGCGAACATCTGAAATCACTGGAACCAGCCCTTCCAGGGCTTCGGGTCTGCATCGCCCGGCAGAATAGGGGCAAGGGGGCAACTTTGGAGTGGGCCGCCGCCGAAGCCGCCGCCGCTGGCTTCACCCATGCCCTGGCAATGGATGCCGATGGGCAGCATCCGGCAGAATCCATCCCCGAGTTCATGGATGTCTCGCGACAGTGCCCCGAAGCACTCATTCTCGGCCAACCCCGGTTCGGACCAGAGGTGCCCCTCGAACGCTACTTCGGGCGGCGCATAGGGATTGGATTCACCCAGCTGGAAACACTCTGGGGGGGCCTCGGCGATACCCTCTTCGGTTTTCGTATCTATCCCCTCGCGCCCCTGCAAGCGGTCTTCCGACAAACCCGTACCGGGGCGCGCGGCTACGATTTTGATCCGGAAGCGGCCGTTCGCCTCTTCTGGATGGGCGTCCGGCCCGTGCCCCTGAAAGCACCGGTCCGCTACCTCTCAAAAGAGGAAGGCGGGATTTCCCACTACCGTTATGGGCGCGATACCCTCCGTATGATCGCCTTGCACTGCCGCCTCCTTCCCCAGATGCTTCCGAGACTCCACCGCATCGCTGCTTACAGCCGACGATGGAGGCAAAAGAATACGACCGTTCAGGCATAAGACCTCAGATTCAGACTCCATAGCTTGCCACGTCATCCTCTCACCCCTTCCAACTGTGCGACGACTTCTTTCCACCGCTCTCGGCTTGATTCTCGGAGTCGCCACCCTCCCTGCCGAAACACCTTCAGAATCGGCCGGGTCCACGGCAGAAGCGATCCTTCAGGAACGCTTTGCCCTCCATGAGGCCGCGCTGCCGGAGGGGCTATGCCTCGAAGTCCCTTTTCGGGAAACCCGATCCTTTCCCTTCCGGCGCGACAACCGGCACCTCACCGGACGAATCCTCCGCGAGCGCACTGACGAGGGACGCTTCGCCTTCATCTACGAAGTTCCTGTGCAGTTGCGCCTGCTCTATGCCGAAGATACGCTTCGTCTTGCTCGCGGATCCCGGGATCCTGTTCCCCTGGAGACATCGGAAGCCACCATTCAGATCTTCGCCTCAATTTTCAATAAAGACATCCCCGCCATCACCCGGGCATGGACGGTAGCGCTTGAACAGGAAGCCGGCGGACAATCCCAGGTCATTGTCCTGACCCCGAAGATCGCCACCCATGCGGAGGCCTACAACCGTATTCAATTGATTTTCGAGGATGATTTATTAAAAACAGTTCGAGTTCACCGAAGAAACCATGTTGAGCACCGTTACGACTTGGGCACCGCCGCAGCGCTGGATTGCGATGCCCTCGCCTCTCAATTCTGAAGATGGCAGCCGGTTGGAGCAGACTTCTTCGCTTGGGCATAACAGCAGGCTTTCTTCTTCTCCTGCCAGCTTGCCTCTTGGCTGCGCTCGGCGTCTTCGGGAAACTGAGCACCGACCTCCTTGAGCTCGTTCCACAGTCGGCAGCCACACCCGGACTGGAACATTCTCTGGATGCCGTCCAGGCACATTTCTCCCATACCTTGCTGGCTTCTGTGGCCGCCACCGACGAATCTGACCTCGATCGTTCCAGGGCACGCAAGTGGCTGCGCTCACTTCAAAAGGACGAACGGATTCTTGATTTCTGGATCCATGGCGACCCCATCTTTCCGGAGAACCTGTTTCAAGATCCGGGACCGCAGGTGTGGACCCTCCTTTTTCCGCGCTGGGTGGCGCAGCGGTTGTCGGAACTGGACGGCAGCGATGAAAACGATCTGCCAAAGGTTCTAGCCGACCTCGCGGCCGAGCGCCTCGACGCATTTCTCGACGAGCCCGAAGCCGCCATGGCAGCTGCCTGGATTCCTCATGACCCGCTTCTTCTCGTCCCCGAGACAATCGCCCGAATGGGTGGGGAACGCCCAGCCTCGACCCAGCCCACCTCCACGACATTGCTTTTGTGGGTCCGTGCCGCGCACAGCCCGTTTGAGGCGGAGGGCCAACGCGCCCTCACAAGCCTCAGCCAAGAGCTATATGAGGGGCTCCTGTCGATTTTTCCTGACACCACTGTCTCCGTAAAAGGTGTCCATCAAATCGCGATGGAAGAGGAAGCCGGAATCCGCCGCGAGGTGACACGCCTGAACATCATTTCCGTTCTACTCATTTTCGGGTTTCTTTTCAGCTTCTTCCGAAGTATCCGGCTCACCACCCTGCTGCTCGTACCGATAGCCTCGGGTGTCCTCTGGGGAATGCTCGCCACCTTCCTGATCTTTGAGCACATCCATGTCCTTGCTCTGGGTATCGGTTCGGTCCTGTTCGGCGTGGGCATCGACTACGGTCTGCACCTTTTTACCGCTGCCTTTGAAAGCCGGGAAAAGACACTCCCCGCGGCTTTTCGCTCCATCCGGCAGCCGCTCCTTATTGCTGCCGGCACCTCGATGCTCGGGTTTGCCTCGCTCCTTCTGGCACCCATGCCAGCCGTCCGGCAAGTCGGCGTGCTCGTCCCCGTTGGCATTGCCTTCGCCCTCTTGACCTGTCGCTTTCTTCTTCCCCTCCTCGCTCCAAGGATCGGGGAGCTTCCCTCAGCTCTGCAAAGGTTTGCAAAATGGGGCCTCCCAGCAGCTTTAATGCGGCCTGTCCGTGTCTCACTCCTGGCCTTGGCCGCCGCCGGCATCGCCATCCTGTGGTACCCAAAATTCAATGACGATATTGGAGCCTACCAACGCCCTCCCACAGATACGGCCGCAGCCTATAATGCCCTCCGTCATGCCTTCACCGGGGAGAACCCGAACGGGACGATCTGGCTGACTCATGCACCAACAGCCGAAGAGCTTTTGGCTCGTCTGGCTGACGCAAAGGCGGTGGGCGGAGACACTTTCCTTCTCGATCTTGTGAGAAGCCCCGATCAAGTCGAAGGACTGGAAAGCCTGCTCGGAGAACACACCCGATTCATCAAGGCCCTGCAGCTTGCCCTCGATGAGCGGGGGTACGAGGTGGCGGCTTTCGAACCGGCCTGGCAGTTAATGGAGCAACTCCGCGAACTTCTGGAGCCCTCAGCCTTTGAGGCAGCCATGGCCGCGACGTCAAATCAGCTTGAAGGGCCCGCCGGTGCCCTCCTCCTTCAGCAGGACGGCCACTACCTTTCCGTCTATCCTGGAAGTTCGACGGCGGACACCCTCCCTCCAGAAACGGTGTTATTGGATCAGCGCGACCGGGTAAACCATGCATTGGAAAGCGCACGAGCCGCCTTGCTCAAGTGGCTCCTTGTGGGGGTGAGCCTGCTCGCCGTGTGCCTGATGGGGCTCCTCGGCAAGCACCGGGGCGCTTACCTTTGCCTCCTCCCCACCGGCTCTGTGATTATTCCCGTTGCCTTTCTTTCACTGACCCAGGGCCTGACCTTGCTCGGTGTCCTTGGTGCCATCCTCGGCTTCTGTCTGGCCCTTGATTACGCCGCCTTCAGCAGCGAAAACGCCCGGGGACCTGTTCTCTCCGTGCGCCTTTCCGCCATAACGACGGCCACTGCCTTCTCGGTTCTGATTCTCAGTTCGATCCCGGCCCTGGCTCAACTCGGACTGGTGGTGTCCGTCGCCACGCTTCTTGCGATGCTGGGTGCCGAAACCCAGTTCCTTTCCATCAGGTTCAAGCCATGAGCGTTGAGCCCGAGAACAAGATCATTTCCCGGGACAATCGCCTCCTGACACGGTGGGAGGCAGTGGTGGCCGAACAGGGCGAGGCCCCTGCAGTTTGGAATGCCCGCACCCGGACCATTCACTCCTTTGTCGATCTCGCCGACCGGGCTGAAGCCATCGCAAAGAAGCTGCCCGAATCCCTTCTCGGCTATACCGTTATTCTGTGCATGGAAGATGGGTTCGACTGGTTGGCTGCCTTTCTTGCTCTCCGCTCGCGCCATGCATCCCTCCTTCCAGTTGAACACCGTCCGGGGGCCAGGACAGCATGGCTCCATAACAAGACAACATTCTCAAGTGCTGTTCTCGATGAGAATGGATTTCGCTGGACCTCAAAAGCGGAGTCCCCTTGCGCCGCAGCGGCTCTCTTCAAGACAACTTCGGGAACCACTGGGGGGGCGAAGGCACTTCCCTTCGGCGAAGGCGAGTTGATAGCCGATGGAGAGAACATTTGCCGGACTATGGGGATTCACCGGGATGACCGGAATTTTGCCCTCCTGCCGCTGACACATTCCTACGGCCTCGGAAATCTCGTCTTGCCGCTTTTGACGCAGGGGGTGCCGCTCTGTCTCGGAAGCAGCCAGCTTCCATCGGCCATCGAAGAGGAGGTCGCTTGGAGTGGAGCCACCGTCTTTCCATCCGTGCCCGCCGTATTGGATCTTCTGATACGCTCCCAAGTGCGCCACCTTGCCCCCCTCCGCCTCGTCATCTCCGCCGCCGCTCCCCTGCTGCCCGAAGTCGCTCGAAATTTTGCGGATCGATTCTCATTGAACATCCATAATTTCTATGGCTCCAGCGAAACCGGTGGCATCGCCTACGATCGCACGGGGGAGCTGGCTCTCATGGGTGTGGCCATAGGCACCGCCCTTGACGGAGTTTCCCTCTCAGTCGATCCAGGAGGCTGCCTCGAAGTGAAAAGTGCGGCCGTCAGCTACGCCTTGGGTGAAGCGGCGGGCTCAGGATGTAGACGCTTCGTCGTGGCCGATCGCGTTGAGATTTTCGACGGCGGATGCCTTCGGCTGCTGGGACGCGTCGACCGGGTCATTAAATACGGGGGACGCCGCTATGATCTGGATGAATTGGAGGCTTCCTTTCGCAAAGCTCTGGATTCCTCCGAAGTCGCAATGATCTATTGCGCCGAGCGCTCCCGCTTTGGTCTCTTCGTTCCCACGCACTATGCTGCCCGCGCGCAAGAAGCGCTGCGCCAGGAAATTGCCCACCTTCAGCCGCGCACGAAAGTGCGGGAGCTTTCACGGCTCCCCCGAACGCCTCGGGGTAAAATTGATGCCGTCCAGCTCAGCCGCCTGATTTGAGGCCTCCCCCTCAAGCCACCTGCGGTTCCACGATGAGCGAGAGCTGGTCAGACAGAGCAAGCAGGGTTCCCGGCTCCAAGGTTACATCGGCTACCTCAAAGTGGCGCTTCAGCTTTGGGTGCCAATAGGTTCCACGCGAAACCCGCCGGAGGACACGACGCCGCTCCAGCATCAGAGCCAAGAGATGCTTCAGAACCTTGCTCTGCTCAGCTACCGCCTCACGCGACGGCAAGTCCTGCGCCTCATCCGCGTCCAGAGCCTCGTCAAAGAGCGCCAGGAAAACAGCTTCGGCACTCTGCATCGATGACTTTCTGGCATCGGCCTCCGGATCCGACCGATCCCTCACCGTTTGGTTCCAGCGGCAAACAATATGACCCTCCGGTTGGAAGTCATCCGCCTCCGCCTCCAAAACATCTGCCCGAACCAATTCACCCCGCTCGTGCCTGAAGAGAAACGAGGAAATACGTTGCCCGGCGATAAAGCGTTCACCGCTGACCGCCGACTCCCGCCCCAGCGGTTGAAATTCCAGATCCATTCTTTCGAGTTTACGTGCGCACCAGACAAGGCAAGCCTTCAGCGTCGTGATCGAACCTCCTCATCTCACCCTCAACATGCCTCCCGCCGGCCGGGTTTTGGTCGTCGGCGACGTCCACGGATGTTCGGGCGAGCTCACCCAGCTCCTGGATGCGGCCGATCTCGGTGAAAACGACCGCATCGTCTTTGTCGGTGACCTTGTCAATAATGGGCCGGATTCCCACGGGGTCGTAAAAATAGCGCGCCAGCACAATGCCTTTTCTGTGGTGGGAAACCACGAGTGGCGCCTCTTGCGTGCCCGTGCCTCAAAGAATCCCCGACTTCTCAAAGAGTCCGATCACGCAACCCTTCGCCAACTCCGCCCAGCTGATTGGAATTACCTGGAGACGATGGCCCTCACCATCGAGTTCCCGGAACTCAACACCGTCGTCGTACACGGCGGATTTCTTCCAGATCGACCCTGGCACTCGCAAAGCGTCTCAGTTGTCACCCGCATCCAGGTTGTAACACCCGCGGGCCGTGCCGCCAAACGCTCCAAGAGCCGCGATGGAACGCCCTGGGCCCCTCTCTGGAAAGGCCCGCCCTTCGTTATCTACGGACACACACCCAAACAGGCGGTGGCAAAAGCACCCTTTGCCCTCGGGATTGATACCGGGTGCGTCTACGGTGGTTTCCTCACCGGCGTATTACTGCCGGAACGAAAGATCATTCGCGTCGCGGCTGCGCGGCGGTATTGCAAGTAACACCATGCAACTCCTGGTTTTCCGTTGCCTTGTGAAATCGCCTTTGCATGCTCTGCCGCAGTGTTTCCTTCTCTGGACACCCCTTACCCTATTTCCCGTCAGGACAACCGCCCTTTTCGCCGCCTGCTGAGCCTGAAGCTCTTTGGTCTTTCACTCTTTTGCTGTCTGACCCTTTCAGGATCCAATTCGGAGGAAACCCTGTCTCTCTATGATGACCTCGAGCGCTTCCAGGTTTTCGCCGAGACCGATCCCCAAGGCTGTATCGACTATATCTCTGCAACAGCGGATCCCGACGCCTCCCTCCACCAGAGCGTCCATAGCGAGATTTTTCTGGCCGTCGCGCATCGAAACCTCGGCCAGTTGGAGGTGGGGCGGCCGCACGCTCGCGAGGCCCTCCATCTCGCCCGCGAATCAGGCCAGCCCACCCTCCGGGTCCGGGCCAAGGCCGAGCAGGCAATCTACACCTACCTCAATGGA
This sequence comes from uncultured Puniceicoccaceae bacterium, assembly GCA_964403935.1. GTDB lineage: Bacteria > Verrucomicrobiota > Verrucomicrobiia > Opitutales > Oceanipulchritudinaceae > SLLG01. Next base: position 21,327 of record CAYOIB010000027.1, read on the forward strand.
AACGTCGACGAAGCAGCCGGCATTATTGAGGTCGGCTTGACCCTGACGGATTTCTACAATCTGGAGAGCGAGAAATCTGCGATGCTCAACGTATCCGGCATTCTCGACTGGCACCGTGGAGACCTCCCCCGGGCTCTCGATACCTTTCAGGAAAACGCCCGCCTGAACCGGCAATTCGGTTCGCCCCGGCGGCTTCATGCCGCCCTGTCCAATATTGGGATCACACTCTACCGGATGGGTCATTACAAACGTTCGATCGAAGCCTATGAAGAGGCTCTCGAGGTGATCGATGGAATGGACTTGCCCACTCGCCGGGCGGCCGTTCTCAGCAACATGGGTGAGTCCTACGTTGCCCTGAACGATCTGGAACTGGGCAAGAACCTGATGCTGGAGAGCCTGGCGCTTGAGCGGCGCTACGGGACACCGGCCAATATCGCGATCACGCTCAAGCTTCTCGGTGATGTCTCCTCACAACAACATGCGTGGGAAGAAGCAGAAGGGTACTATGAAGATGCACTCGCCATTCAGCGAAATCTGCCCAACCGACCTTGGCATGCCGCCGCCACCGTCCAGAGTATTGCCCAAAATCTACTCCAGCAATCCAGGTTTGAAGAAGCCCTCGAATTGCTGAACGAAGCATTCATTCAGGTGAAAACCCTCCAGTCCTACACCTTGCTGCGAGACTTTCACCGGCTCTTCGAGAAGGCGAACCAGGGATTGGATAACGTCGATGCCGCACTTTATCATACGAAACTGGCCGCTCACTTTGACGAGCTTGCACAAAAGACCCCGACGGCCGTGCTCCCCCAGGATGCCACGACCGCTCGCGATCAAGGATCCACACCTACCTTGACCAAACTGCCCGACAACGCATCGACCTCGGAGGACCGCCCCGCTCACCCTTGGAACAGACTGGCCGAGGGGGGACTTGTCGCCGTGCTCGCCATCAGTGCTTTGGCCCTCCTCCACAGTAACTACCGTCTCCGGCAGCGCTCAGATCCGCCTTCAGCCTCCTGAAGTTTCCCGCCTCGATAAAAGCCTATCCCGGCCATGACCGCGCTTGCACCAGGAAGATCAAGCGTCAACCTTACACCTTTGAAGTCATGGTTGAAACAGCGTTACGCATACAGAAATTTCTCGCCGAACAAGGCGTTGCCTCCCGTCGGGCCGCCGAAACCATGATCGAGGAGGGACGCGTCACGGTTGATGGCCGGACCGCCACCCTCGGACAAAAGATCGTGCCCGGGCAGGATGTCGTCACGGTCGACGGCCGCACCATTCGGCCAAAGCCACGCAAGTCCCTGACGATCGCTGTGCACAAGCCAAAGGGCGTTCTCTGCAGCAACCGCGACCCCCACCACGAGCGCACAATCTTCGATCTCTTGCCGCCCCATTTGCGCGGCGAACGGCTCTTTTGCGTGGGCCGGCTCGACAAGGAGAGCGAAGGCCTCGTCCTCCTCACCTCGGACGGGGCGCTCGCCCAGCGCGTCACTCATCCGTCAAACCGGATTGTCAAACGCTACCGCGTGGAGCTGGATCGACCCTATGACCCTGCCGACACCCCCCGCCTCCTCAAAGGGATCGTGTGGGAGGGCGAGCGCCTCAAGGCCGAGCGCGTCATTCCAAATCCCTACAATGCACCGGAAGCCAAGCGCAAGATTGAGATCCACCTCGAGCACGGCAGGAAGCGAGAGATCCGCCGACTCCTTTTTGGGATCGGCTATTCGGTCCAGCGGTTGCAACGCTTCCAGATCGGCCGGTTCACCTTGCGGGGCATCAACCGGGGTTCGGTTAAGGTCCTCCAGCCCCGGGAAATCGAACGATTATTCGGTTGAGGTCATGAGGCCCCGGCCTACTCTGATGACTTTGGCGTTATGAATATCACCCAAGCTTCTGTCCTGCTGTTCTCAGCATTCGTTCTCCCCCTCTCCAGCTGGGCTCAAAGCAGCTCGATCAAGCTTTTCCTTCAGCCCGACGCATCTTCGGAACAACTCACCGAGGTCCGTCAAAACGATCATCGACTTCGAGGGGAGGTGCCTGTCACTCAAGCGGAACTCGCCTCCCAGGGCTGGCATGAAGCTGATTTTACGGACACCTTCACGGCTTACATCCGCAATGCCGATATTGGAAAGGACCTTCAACCCGTTGAAGGAGCCGAAGTTCTCCTTCGACGAATCGCTGACAGCCCCATGCTTACCCGGGTCGGCGCGGACGATCGAGTCAACGCCCTCGATTCCGGAAGACTTTGGGAAGTCGAGATCACGACGGCCGTCAGGGTTTATTACCAACTGGAGCCCGAGCTCCCTGACATCGTTGTGGCAAATCCTTTCGACGATGAGGACGGAGCCCTCCTTGAAACAGGTCAAGTCCGGTTGATCGAGCCCCCACCCAGCGAGGTATCCGAGGCGGCATCGCCCCCCCCGCCTTTCGTCGGACGTCAGGCACCGGACCCAGTCCGGGAAGATCCCCACGGGCCCACTGTCGCCGAAGGGCTTTCCCGCAACTTTGAAGGCACCTTTCGTCGCGCGCGCCGCGCCAATCTCTTCCGTGGATCCATCAAGCCTTATGAACTGGTGGATTCCCGCGGCAAGCGGATCGCCTGGGTGGACCTCTCCAAGGCTATTATCCCCGCCGGGATCGGACCTTTGCTCGACCAGCATGTCATCGTCTTCGGGCCATGGGAAAAAGAAGAATCCCGTCCCGAAATCATCATTTATGCCAACACCGTCCGTCAGCGGTGAGAGCCGGTAAAAAGACTTCAGCCACCGCCCATTCCCCTTTCAGCATGACGCTTCTCGAAGGTAAACCTATCTCCGCGGCTGTCCTCGATGACGTTGCCGCCGAAATCAGTCAATTCTCCGGCCGCCCCCCAGCGCTTGTTTTCATTCGGGTTGGGGACGATCCTGCATCGATTTCCTATGTCAATGCCAAGCAGAAGACCGCTGCCAGGCTTGGCATTGACAGCCGACTCGATCATTTCCCTGACACCATCGGGGAGGATGCCCTTATCCAGCACATCCAGAAGCTCAATGCGGACGCGGCTGTCGATGCCATTCTCGTTCAGGCACCCCTCCCATCCAAGATCTCCGAGCAACGCGTTTTCAACAGCGTCCACCCGGACAAGGATGTCGATGGCTTCGGGGAAGTGAATCTTGGACGCCTCGTGCAGGAAAACGAAGACGGCTTTGTCGCCTGCACCCCTGCGGGCATCCACGAAATGATTCGCCGATGCAACATCCCGGTCGAGGGCCGTCATGTTGTCGTCGTGGGCCGGAGCCTCATTGTGGGCAAACCCGCCGGACTGCTCTTCCTGCAGAAGGGTCCCTTCGCGAACGCCACCGTGACCTTCTGCCATTCCCGAACACGGGATCTGCCGAATATAACGCGACAAGCGGATATCCTCATCGCCGCCATAGGCCGGCCTCACTTCATCGGTTCCGACCATGTCCGCGAAGGAGCGACCGTGATCGACGTTGGGATCAACCGGGTGGATGATCCTGGCAGGCCAAAAGGCTACCGTTTAGTGGGTGATGTTGCGTTTGACGACGTCAAGGATAAGTGTGAGTACATCACCCCAGTGCCAGGTGGGGTTGGCCTTATGACAGTAGCCATGTTGATGGCAAATACCGTCAAGGCCTACCGTCGCCACCACAATCTCTGACGCTTACTATCTTGAAGAAAGAACCTTGTATTCTGGTCGTGGATGACCAGCCCATCAATGTCCGGCTTCTGGAAAAGAAACTGCAGCGATGCGGCATCCATGTGATTTCGGCATTCAGTGGACCCGAAGCCTTGGCTCTAGCCGAAGAAAAGCATCCCGACATCGTTCTTCTGGATATTATGATGCCGGGCATGGACGGTCTGGAGGTGTGCCGCCGGCTGAAGGAAAACCCGAAGCTGAGTAACGTTCCGATCATCTTTATCACGGCCAAAACGTCCAAGGAGGGAAAGATCGAAGGCCTCGGTATCGGCGCGGCAGATTACATCACCAAGCCGATCGATCTCGATGAAACGGTTGCCCGCATAAATACCCAGTTGCGCATTCAGGAAAACCACCGGATCAACCTGGAGCTGAGCCAACGCCTCGCCGAATCCCGCCAACACGCCGCCATTGCTCACGTAACGGAAGGAATTGCCCACAACCTGAATAACCTCCTCGGAGTCGTCGTCGGCTATCTGGATCTTCTCAAAACCTCCTTTAACGACCCGAAACGCCTGACGCGAAGCTGCGATCAGTTGGACAAAGCCGTCAAACGGATGGTCGATATCGTGCGTGAACTGACAACCATTGCCCAGTTTGACCGGGTCCGAAAGACGCCTCACTCCCTCGGCAACCTCCTGACCACGGCCATCGAACGCTTCCAAAAGGAATATCCGGTTCAGGCCGATATCCGTATCACGACACCCGTCCCGGAAGTGGATATCCATACCAATGCAGAGCTTTTTGAGGATATCCTCGGCCGCGTGTTAATCAACGCTTGGGAAAGTTATCGAAACGCACCCGCCAACACCTCCCGTCAGGTGGAAATCGAGGTCCAGCACGTGATCTCCCCCACCCGCGAAGAGCGGCCTTACATCGAAATTGCGGTGTATGATTCGGGCTGCGGTATTCCCAGCAAGATCCGGGATAGTGTCTTCGAACCTTTTGTCACGACCGAGTCCGCCGTCGGTCGCGGTATGGGCCTAACCATCGTCCGGCACAGCATTCAGAGCCTGGGTGGCAGCGTGCAGCTGGAGAACCGGCGAAGCGGAGGAACAAAGGCCCTCATCACCCATCCTGTGATGCCACAGCCGGTGGAAGAACAGGAACATCCATCAACCGCTCTTTAGATTTAAATGACGACGCTCGCATTCATTGGTGCAGGCCGAATGGCCTCGGCCATGGTGGACGGGATTCTCGCTGCGGGCAGGATCAAGCCCTCTCAAATCATAGCATGCGCAGGCCCCGACCTCACCGCTGAAGCCCTCAGGGATCGCACCGGCATTCAGGTGGCACCTACGGCCTCGTCCGCGGCGGCCACCGCTGATTTCGTTATCCTGGCCTGCAAGCCTCAACAGCTGGAATCCCTCGATCCAGGGCTCGCAGAAGCCTGTTCAGGCAAGGCCATCCTTTCGATCCTCGCGGGCATTCCCATAAAGCGTCTTCGCACAGCGTTTCCAAAAGCTCGCCTCCTTATCCGGGCCATGCCGAACACCCCCGGCCAGATTCGTGCGGGGATCACCGGCTACGCCACCCAACCCGAGCCCGAACCCGCTGACGCCGACTGGGTGGCTCATCTTCTCGGTGCCTTGGGAGAGATTGTCCCCGTCGCCGAATCGGATCTGGATGCAGTCACCGCTGTCAGCGGGAGTGGACCTGGCTACGTTTTCGAGTTCTGTGCCGCCCTTCGTGAAGCGGGGATTGCCCAAGGCCTGACGCCGGACGTGGCTGATCGGCTCGCCCGAGCAACCCTTCTCGGCTCAGCCCGCCTGCTGGATCACGCCCCCTCGGTGAGCGCCGAAGAACAGCGCGACCGTGTCACCTCTCCGGGCGGCACCACCGAGGCCGGCCTCAAGATCCTTTCGGACAAGGGTTTTCGCCAGCTCCTTCGGACAACTGTTGAAGCAGCCGCGGACCGTTCACGCGAGCTGGGACGGTAAGCTCACAGATACGCGCCCGTTTGCGAAGCGCCCCGGCCCCTTTCATCGTCAGGAGGCCGTCCTTTCCATGTGGAGGAAGCCTCCCCATGCTTCGTCGATGTCGGATCCGGCCGCCACCGAAACAAAGGGACGCCACTTCGGCCGCTCCGGCTTCCGGATCAAACGAAGTCCGGCTTCATGCGGCAAACGATTTGCTTTCAAAGCATTCACTTCGCGCGAACAAGTGACAATGTTCTCCCAAGTCGTCCGCCCTCCACGTTCACGCGGAATCACGTGATCCAGCGTCAAGTCCTTTGGCTTATAAACCCGTCCCGAGTACTGACAAATGAAGTTGTCCCTTTCGAAAACATTCTGCCGGTTGAACTTCACTTCAGCCACGGGCAGCCGGTCAAATGACTTTAACAACAACACCTTTGGCAGCAGAATATGCATCCGGATCGTGCGAATGTACTCGGCTGTCGGCGGAGGCGGATTCCGCTCCATTGAGTAGGCCATCCAGCCAGCCGTTGAAAGCACCGTATATTCGCCCTCAAAAGTATTGATGATCTGGACGTGGTTTTGCCACATCAGGGAAAAAGCTCGGCGAACACCAATGATGTTCACCGCCTGCCAATTCCGGTTGAGCACCAGCACCCGATGAAAGGGAGAGCGGGGAAAGCCGTTCTGCACATCCCCCTCTGAGTCGTCGATCTTTGGGCTACTCATATCGGGAAATAATGATAATGCCCCGGCCGACACCCCTGTCAAAACCTATCGCTCCCAGGCACCCAAGGATCCAACAATCATGACGCTCACTCAAATACCGTTGGGGCCAGGCCGATTATCTCTGAGGCCCCAGGCGTTGCCTTGACTGAGAGATCAGCCTTTCATTTTCCCCTTGTGGCGAAAGCGGAGACCAGCCAATGAACATACACCCACCATATACGACACCTATGCCCTCTCCTGAAGAAACGTTGAAAGCGGTGTTTGGATTTCGGGCTTTCCTCGAGGGCCAGGAGCCGGTCATCCGCCGTGTCCTGTCAGGAAAGTCTGTTCTCGCCGTCTTTCCGACGGGTGCGGGAAAGAGCCTCTGCTACCAGCTCAGTGCCCTTCACCTCGACGGCCTGACAGTTGTCGTTTCTCCATTGATCGCTCTGATGAAAGATCAGATTGATTTCCTTCAGGGGAAAGGCGTCGCCGCCGCTCGGCTCGATTCCAGTCTGAGCTCCGAAGAATACCAGGCAATTGATTCGGATCTCCGGGCCGGTAAACTCAAGCTCCTCTACGTTGCCCCCGAGCGCCTTTCCAATGAGCGCTTTGTGGCCAAACTCGAGCGGTTGAAGATCTCGTTGATGGTCGTGGACGAAGCTCATTGCATGTCTGAATGGGGCCACAACTTTCGTCCGGACTACCTGAAGTTGGCTCAACTGGCGCACAGCCTTCAGGTGGAACGGGTGCTTGCCCTGACGGCGACGGCCACCCCGTCGGTGGCGGCAGACATCTGTCGCGCGTTCGGAATCGGACCGCAGGACCACATCCATACCGGATACTACCGCCCCAATCTGGAACTGCGCGTTACCAGCTGCCCGACCGAAGACCGCATGGTTCTATTGCGGGACCGCCTAAGGAGCCGCCCGACCGGCTCAACAATTGTCTATGTTACGCTCCAAGCCACAGCCGAGGATGTGGCCGCCTATCTGGCGGCCGAAGGCTTTTCGGCTCAGGCCTATCACGCCGGAATGCGGAGCGAGGATCGCGCGGCCGCCCAAGAGGCATTCATGGAGGCACCGGATGCTATCGTCGTGGCCACGATCGCCTTCGGCATGGGCATCGACAAGTCCAACATTCGCTACGTCTACCACTACAACCTCCCAAAGAGCCTGGAGAATTACTCTCAGGAAATCGGCCGGGCCGGACGGGACGGCAACCCCGCTGTCTGCGAGATTCTCGCCAGTCCCGACGATGTTATTGTTCTCAAGAATTTCAGCCATGGCGATGCGCCGGACGACCGCGCCCTGGCGTCTATGGTGCGTGCCCTCTTGCAGCATGAAGGCACCTTCGATGTCTCCACCTACGATTTGGCCCAAGCTCATGACATGCGACCTCTGGTCGTGGATACGCTCCTCACGTATCTTGAGCTGGAGGGCGCTATAGAGGCAACAGGTGCCTTTTACAGCAGTTACCAATTTGTCCCAAACAAGCCTTCTTCGGAAATCCTCAGCCGCTTCGACTCCGAGCGTGCCGAATTTCTGAAGAAAGTTTTCGCTTGTGCAACGAAGGCGAAGAAGTGGTTCAACATCGATCTGAACAAAACATCCGCACGCCTTGGGACGACGCGCGACCGCCTGGTGCGAGCCTTCACCTTTCTGGAAGAACAGGGCGACCTGACTTTGAAGGTGGCCGGGTTTCGACAAGGGTATCGGCGAATCACCCCGCAGGCGGGGGAATCCCGCCAAAGTCCGAACACCGAGGATCTTATCCAGTTGTTGATCGAACGATTTGCCACCCGCCATCGCAACGATATCGCTCGTGTCCAACAGGTTGTCGCCTTCACTGAAGAGAACGGATGTCTCGTGCGGCACCTTCTCAAGCACTTCGGAGAAGAGAGAGCGTGCGACTGCGGGCACTGCGACCGGTGTCTGGGAAGCGCCGGAAAAAGTCCTGGGTTACGTCGAAATGACACGACGATAACGGTCGCCATCCCTCCCCGGTTTCACGAACTTCGGGCCGCCCATCCCGAAGCCCTCGAAACCGCAAGGCAATCGGCCCGCTTTCTCTGCGGCCTCAGTTCTCCCCGCGCCACCCGGGCCAAACTGAACCGACATCCCCTTTATGGTGCGCTCGCGGAGCTTCCATTTGAAAAAGTGATGGCCGCAACGGAAACCTTGTGATGCTGAGTTCCCTTTCACGATCGGCCCATCGGGTTCTTTGTGGATAAAGAGGTTGTCCCGCAAGAGATGACGGCTCAGATTAGAAGTCATACCTCTGAGCCCGCCGCAATGAACGACAGGGGGTCCCTAAAGCCCGTGATGCCAAGGCCATGGCCCAGACCTGGAAGATACGCCTCAACAATACCGAGATTGACTCCGTCTTAAGCCAGACAAAAAAATTGAGACGACACTATTACCCGGAAATGTCACCCCCTCCGACTCAATGCTCAACCGATGCCTTATCTTTCTGAGACTCGGCACCTCCACAAGCCAGCTTTCTCTCAACCCCGAATACCAATGACAAGATACCGAATACTGACCCTAATGCTTCCTTTCCTCCTCGGAGCATTTCTTCCAAATACGCACGCCCTCAATAATAAGGAATTGATCGCATTACATAAGGCAGGGCTCAGCGAGGACCTCATCCTTACGAAAATGGATCAGGAATCAGCCGAGTTCGACCTTTCGACCGATGGCCTCATCCAGTTGAAGAAAGCGGGCCTTTCCGAAAAAGTGATTCACAAAGCCCTGATGTCTCAACAGCAGGAAGGCCATCCGGCGGGGGCACAAACCTCAAGCTCCGACAAACAGAACGCGGTCGAACTTCCCTCCATTGCCCCACCGAAAATCAACCCGGAGAGCGGAAAGACCTATTTCATGCGCCATTCTCTACACTATGAGAAGGGTCAACATCTCGCAACAAACTACGCCCGGGGTGAATTCCTCCCCATCAACACTGAAGTGGAACTCCTTGGCATCGATAGAAATAAGCTGAGACTCCGCCGCTTGGACACAGATGCCGTGGTCACCATCACCAACGTCCCAAAACACACGAATGCATCGATTAACGAACTGGCCCAACGAATGCTCGCCGATGAGAAGACTCCGCTTGAGCAATTGCCCGATCGATTTGCCAATGCGATCCGAACAGGAGAACCCCGGCTCGGAATGACCCGGGAATTGGTTTTAATGGCTCGGGGCTACCCTCCGGGACATGCCACACCTTCACTTCAAGGCGATCGTTGGACTTACTGGAGCAGCCGCTTCGTTCAACAGACCCTTGTTTTTGAAGGCGATCACCTCGTCGAAGGGCGCGG
>CAYOIB010000028.1:0-30486 GCA_964403935.1 uncultured Puniceicoccaceae bacterium
GAAGCGTTCTATGATTGATACGCATGCGCGAAAGGTGCCGTTGAGGCGGCAGTGCATGCTGCTGGGGCTGGCGCGCTAACCAACCAATAGGAAGCGTTTATTCATGGCGGTCGGGGTGATCGGCCGCAATTACGATTCCCTTAATCGTCTTCGAACGGTTGCCTTTTTCGGCTCCGGAATCGCGGCCCGGATGACGGAGTATCGCTACGATGACCAAAACGGACGCTTGGCCGCCGTCGAGTCCGAAGGGATTCGGCATGAATTTGAATATCTGCCGCCTGAAATCCGCTCTCACTTGTTTCGGTCAATTTCCAGGACGAGTCATGAAACTTGCAAAGAAACCGGCTTTGCTTGCTCACTAAAGGAATGTCGACGGATGAAGACGCCGTGCTGATTATGAACCCGTTGTCGGGTGAGCGCTTAACCTATGGAGAACTGCGGAGGGCGGTTGCCGCAGGTGAGGGTTATTTCCCCGTGTGTCGTCCGAAAGGTGCGATAGAAGCGGTGCGGGCATTGTTGCTGGCGCTTTTGTGGGATCAGCCTTTGGCACTCTATGATCCCTTGCTGAGTGTTGCCGAACTCGCCGCCGTCGGAGAGAGAAGGGAGGCGTTGGCGAGCGAGGTTCCCCTTTCAGGTGTAGCGTTGCCGGATGTTGCTTCGATGATCGCGCGGGCGGAGCAGGCGCGGAACTTTCGTCTGACGCTTCTGACTTCGGGCTCCACCGGATTGCCCAAGCAGGTGACGCACGGGATTGGAACCCTGGCGCGGGCGGTGCGGCGAGGCGGTGACCACGCATCCGCGGTTTGGGCGCTGGTCTACAATCCCACGCATATCGCTGCCGTGCAGGTGGTGTTACAGGCATTTTTTAATCGAAATACGATCATCGATTGCTACCTGCAGACTCCTGATCAAGTGGCGGAGGCGATCCATCGCCAGGGTGTGACTCACGTGTCGGCAACCCCTTCTTTTTATCGGCTGTTGTTGCCGGGGGTGCCGCCGCAGACCGGTGTGTGTGTTGTGACTCTCGGGGGTGAGCGCGGGGATGCCCGGCTTATCGAGCGGTTGCAGAAGGCCTTTCCGAAGGCCCGTATCCGCAATATCTATGCATCGACCGAGGCGGGAACGGTGCTTTCCGCCGATGGCGATACGTTTGGCATTCCGGATGATCTGCGGGACCGGGTGCGGATTCGGAATGGACAAGTTGAGATTCATGAATCACTCCTCGGGAGAGGGACGCAAGCGCATCTGGCGGACGCTTGGTATGGAACGGGGGATAAAGTCGAGATTGTATCAGAAAATCCACTGCGCTTTCGCTTTGCGGGGCGGGACCGCGAATGGGTTAATATTGGCGGCGAGAAGGTGGATCCTTCCGAGGTGGAGGATGCCCTTCTGGCGCATCCCCACATAAAGGCAGCCCGGGTTTTTGGGCGGGCAAACTCTGTTTTGGGTACCATCCTTTGCGCGGAGGTACAGGCGTCGGTGGGCTTGGATGAAGGGGCCCTGCGGGCGGCTTTAGCTCAACAGCTACATCCCGTGAAGATCCCGCGGTACATACGGTTTGTCGATGAGCTGCCGCAGGGGCGCACGGGCAAGCGGTTATTGTCTTGAAGGAGCCCGGCAGGGCGCTTGTTCTGAGAGGCATTGAAGCTCTCCGATAACAACACGAAGAACATCCTCATAACGGGCGTTTCGCGCGGGCTCGGTCTGGAGATCGCACGGAAGGTGCTTGAGGCGGGCTGGACAGTTTACGGGGTCAGTCGAACGGAAAGTGCCGCTTGGAAAGAGCTGGCAGCAGGGTATTCAGGGAAGGCCCGGTTTTTTGCTGCTGACCTCTCAAGTCCGGCAGCAGGGGAGGCGATCTTTCGGGATTTTGTGCCCTATGCCGTGCCGCTTCATGGCTTGGTGAACAATGCGGCCGAAGCCTACGACGATTTGATCACCAATATGGACTTGGAGCGGCTGGAGCGGATGTTTGCGACAAACGTCTATAGTCCGATGGCACTGACGCGGGCGGTCATTCGCAACATGCTTCTTCATCGAACGGGCGGCTCTGTGATCTTCATTTCATCGGTGAGCACGGCGACAGGCTTCAAGGGGCTTTCCATGTATGCGGCGTCGAAAGGCGCGCTTGAAGCGTTTGCCCGCAATTTGGCGCGGGAATGGGGCCCGCGGGGCATCCGTTTCAACTGTGTGTCACCGGGCTTTATGGAGACGGAGATGAGCGCGAGCTTATCGGAGGAACAGCGCCAGAAAATCTACCGGCGGTCGGCCTTGAAGATGGCGACGGATCCAGCATCAGTCGCTTCGACGGTGCGCTTTCTCTTGTCGGATGAAGCCGCCTCGATCACCGGGCAGTGTATGAAAGTCGACGCGGGATCGACCTGAGGTCTTTGCGCGGCGGAGGGAGCGGGCAGGATGAAAAGATCCTTTGATATCGTCTTCAGCCTGTTGGGGTTGGTCGCCCTGAGTCCGGTGTTGCTGGGATTGGCGCTTTTGGTGCGGTGGCGCTTGGGGACGCCTGTGTTTTTTCGGCAGCGGCGGATTGGGTATGAGGGACGAGAATTTAATATCATAAAATTCCGGACGATGACTGATGCCCGAAATCGGAAAGGCGATCTGTTGCCCGATGCCGATCGACTGACTCCGTTTGGTCGGTTTTTAAGACAATCCAGTTTGGATGAGCTGCCGGAGTTGGTGAATGTCCTGCGCGGGGAGATGAGCTTTGTCGGGCCGCGTCCTTTGCCAACGATTTATCGGGACCGCTATTCGACGGTGCAATGGCGGCGACACGAGGTCCGGCCGGGGATTACCGGGTGGGCGCAGGTGAATGGCCGCAATGCGACGACATGGGAGAAGCGTTTTGCCCATGACTTGGATTACGTTGAGAATCCATCTTTCATCCGTGATCTGAAGATCCTTGCTTTGACAGGATGGAAGGTGATTCAGCGCGAAGGCATCCAGGCCGAGGGCTCAGCCACGATGCATGAGTTCATGGGAAATGAATCTGAAAGCGGGACGAATGACGAATGAAGGGGGAGCAGGAGCGGTTTTGGAGAAATGAGCGGAGGCTTTCGGGAAATCTCGATTGCGCCTGCTTTTGGTGGCTGGTTTGCTTCATAATGACATGAGAGACTTATATATCATCGGTGCGGGGGGATTCGGACGTGAGTTGCTTGCATGGTTGCGACAGCATCCTGATTGCGGGCAGACCTGGGAACCTCGCGGGTTTATCGATGACAACGCTGAGGCATTGGCGGGCTTTGATGTTGGTTTGTCTATCGTCGGCCCTGTGAAGGAGATCAAGCCAGACGCGGAGGATCTCTTTGTCTGTGGTCTCGGGCGTCCGGCGGCAAAGCGGGTGATGGTGAAGACGCTGCTCGAGCGTGGGGCCGAATTCTTGACCTTTATTCATCCTACAGCGGTCGTGGGTGAGCGGGTGCGCCTCGGGCGGGGTACGGTGCTGTGCCCGGGTGTGATCTTGACGTGCGATCTGACGGTGGGTGAGTTTGTGCTCTTTAATTGCGCGGCTTCGGCGGGTCACGATGTAGCGGTGCAGGATTTTTGTACAATCAGTGGCCACGTGGATTTGACCAGTCGCACAGTTCTTGAGCCCGACGTTTTCGTGGGTTCGCATGCCGTCGTCATTCCTGGTGTTCACGTGGGTGCGGGGGCCGTTATTGGTGCGGGGGCGGTTGTGATCCGAAAGGTGCGACCGAGGACGACGGTTTTCGGAAATCCTGCCCGGCCACTGGCGTCTTGAAATCGGGCGTTTGTGCAGCTGTCGCTGGACCGAATACGGTCGGCTTCGGCCTCGGTCGCGGAAGGCAGAGAAAGTATGTATTTTATTGGAACGGGTCGATGATGGCTGCCACTGTTAGGGAATGTTTTGGATAAAGAATGTCGTCAGAGGCGGTGTCGTTGGTGCGCTGTTTTTTTTGGTTGTTTCGTGTGCGCCGCCGGAACAAGGGGCCGCACCAGGGGAGGCGACCTCTGTGGAAGCTTCCGCCGCTTACGAACGTTGGTTCATGCCAGGACCGTTGGGGTATGAGCCGGGCAGGCCTCAGCCAGAGGTCACGGAGCGGGCATTTCTTACACGGGCATTGGGGGGGACGGATGTGGGAGACGGGGGTGTCTGGGCGCGGGCAAATCGCATTACGCCGCGGTTGAGTTTCTCCCATAATTTGAGCCGGGTGGTGCCGGGGACACTTTTTATGGAGTATCCGGAGTTCTTCCCGGAGCTTGGCGGTCAGCGCTGGGAGCCACCACGTAACCGCGTTAATTGGAATCCGGACCTCGGAAACCCGGCCCTGGCGGAATACGTTGCGGGGGTGGCAAAGGCGTTTTTTACAGAACATCCGGAGGCCATGTCCTTCGCGCTGGGGACGAACGATGGGCTCGTCTACGGTGAATCCGGGGAGACCTTGCAGTGGGTCTATCCGCCGCGGTGGTTTCGCCAGCGTCCTGATTACAGTGATCTGATCTTTCAGTTCATGAACGCGGCAGCGGAGCATATCGAAGCCGAGTATCCGGATCGTTATCTCGGGGCCCTGGCCTATTATTGGTCGGAGAACGTGCCTTCGTTTCCGCTCCATCGACAGGTGTTGCCCTTTCTGACGGCGGACCGGAGCCAGTTTTATGATCCATCTTTCAAGGAGGAGGAGCTTGCTTTGCAGCGGGCTTGGGGAGCGTCGGGGGCGGAGCGGCTCGGGATCTATGACTACTCCTACGGGCGTGGATTTTTAATACCGAGAATCTATATGCATGCGTTTTCGGAGCATCTCGGAAATGCGCGGGAAGCGGGGTTCACCGATTACTTTGCCGAGATGAGTCCGAGTTGGGGCATCGATGGACCCCAACCTTGGGTTATGGCGCAACTGTTGCAGGATCCCGAACAAGAGGTGACCGCGCTTCTGAACGAATACTACGGGCGCTTCTTTGGTCCCGCAGCAGGGTCAATGAGGGCGTTTTTTGATTTGGCGGAGCGTCTCTGGACAGAGCAGGAGGGTCCGTCTTATTGGCTGAAGCATTTTAGAAACGAATCACAGGCGCTGGTAATTCCGGGGGAGGCTCGGCGCGAGCTGCGGCAGTATCTGGAGACCGCGGTGGCGGAGGCAGGCACCGATGAAGTGGTTGCGGCGCGGGTGGCTTTTGTGAGTCGAGCCTTTGGATTGACGGAGCGCTTTTTGGAGTTAGTCGACGTGCGGCGGGAACTGGGGGATGCTTTGTTTGCAGAACATCAGGCAGATGCGGGGTTTGAGGCTTTGCTTCACAAATACAATGAAGCGCGGGATGATCTGCTTGAATACGCCCGTTTGCTGACGGCAGAGGAGCCGTTGGCATTTCGCTCTCCGGACCTGAGCGGCTATTTGCTTCATGATCCAGGGCCCACTGCGAAGGCCCATCTGACAGGAAGACTGGCATCTCCTGAGGCGGCTGTTGAGGGATTGGTTGCTGCGGAGTGGCCATTGGGGGATAGGACGGGTCAGGAGATAGCGGGGTTGCCTTATCGACTCGATCTTCCAGAAGCATGGCGGAGCCAGGTGGAGCCTTGGGAAAATCTAAAAACGGAGGTGCGCCGGGAGGGCGACGTGAGGGTGCTGCGCCTGGAGAATCATAAGGTAACGTCGTTTTGGCAGTGGGTGTCGATGCCGGACGATCATGTTGGGCAGGCTAAGATGGAGGTGCGGGGAGATCTGAGTCCCGGCGCTTATGTGTTGTTGTCCGTGCGTTGGGCCACGGCGGGGGGTGTTTTGGTTGGACCGAGCATTGATGTGCGGCTGCCGGAGGGGCAGTGGCCTGAGTGGGTACCGTTGCGGCAATTCATTGAATCGCCGCCCGAAGCCGAACTGGTACTCTTTCGGTGCCTGGTCGCGCACCAGCAAGCAGGCGACTGGATCGAGTTTGGGCGGCCGTCGCTTCTGTTTTGGACGGAAGAGAGTGCCGAGGGTCTGGAGGACTGAGCCGCAGCGCGTGGTCTTAAAATAGGGAAGGGGCTTTGGGTCTTCGACGGGGCCGTCGGAGTTGGTGGAGGGCGAGCTCGTTGTCGTGTTTATCTTTATGTAATGGCCAAGAGCGACGGGAGCGTCGTGTGGTGTCAGCGCAGCGCTCGACAAAATCTCGGGTCCCGATAATCGCTCCGCGTATGATCGCGTCCAGAAAGTGGCTTGCTGAGGAAGGAGGCTTCGCGCGGCCCTCAGATGAGGAGGAGAGGGGTGCTTCTGGAGCCCCAATGGCTTGGAGAAGGCGCTTATAAGACTGAATAAGAGCTTCCTGCTTCGGTGGTGTTGAGTTTAGGATGGAACTGGGGCCCAGCATCCGAAGGAGCCTTTGGCGAGCCCGTGCGTCTCCTGAAAAGGCGGCCCCTGCGCCACTCCAGCGGTAGGCGGCGGCATCCTCCACAAGGTGTGCACGGACGGGATTAAGATCGATATAGGCCCCGACAAGACGCAGGACTGCGGGCTCATTTTCCACGAGAACACTTTGATAGCGCTCGGCCCAGAGCGTACCGGCCCGTTCGTGTGTCGCGTTGAACCATACGCTGAAGCGTTGTTTGAGGGTTTTCATGAAAGGAGCCAAGGTCCCCATGCGACTTCGGAGATGCGCACGCAATTCATCGGCGTCAGCGGCATCTTTATGGGCTAGTTTCGCTTCAACGCCCTCGGCATCAAGCTGGAGGTAGGGACAGCGTCTCGAGCCATACAGACGGTGAAAGCGTCTAACGAGCTCAACATCATTGACTTCTGCTGCCTTGGGGTTGATGCGGACGAGGAGGTGAAAGTGGTTAGTCATGACACAATAAGTCAGGACTTCCACACCGCTGAAGGCCGCCACTGCGTTCAACATCTCGACGAAGACGCGCTTTGCTTCATCATCAAAAAGAAAGCTTTGGCCAGCGGTGCGGCAGAAGCAGTGATAGGCAGCAACAGCTTTGTTCATAACAATTCGCCGCGGTGAAGGTCGTCGATAAAGCGCCATGATCCCGAACATCAAAAAACAAAAAAGAAAAGGCAAGTAATTAATGCCCGCCATATAATAGTTGAGATTATTCTTTTGATTGAGGGAGGGAACGCCTTAGGGTGCTCTGCTTTCTTAGGGGAAGATGATAAACATGGTTGAGATTCAATTTGGAGGAAGGGTCCGGGGCGCGGCATGCTGCGGGGGTGGCAAGGTTCGAGGAGGTGTGGGGCGATGAAACGAATGATTTTTCAGTTGGGGAAGGGTGGGCGCTTCGTCCTTCTAGGGCTCGTTTATGCGGTTCTTTTGTGTGGGGCCTTCTGGGTGGCCTTCGAATTGCGTTTTGATTTCAAGGTTCCGGGGCCGATGCAAGGGGGGCGGTTGTTGTTGATTGTTCCGGTTGTGGTGATCCAGCTGCTGCTGTTGATCGTTGCGCGCCAATTCGGAACGATGCTTTCTTATTTCAGTCTTCCGGACTTGATGCGTCTTGGTCTGGCGCTGGGTGCCGCGGCCCTTTTTTTTCTGATGTTCCAGGTGGTTCGGGTGGACACCCAGGAGGTGGTCTTCCCGCGGGGGGTTGTGCTGATGAACTTTGTTCTCTCGGTGGGTTTGCTCGGGCTGTTTCGAGTGGGGCTCCGGGTCTACCACGAACGCTACCGCGGCCGATCCTCAAACCGAACGGGGGGTCTTCTCCGGTTGGCCATTGTCGGGGCGGGGGATGTTGGGGCGACGTTGGCGCGCGAACTTCTTTCGATGCCGGCCCGTGGATTTCGACCGGTGGTGTTTTTTGATGATGACCCGCGCAAGCATGGGAAGATCATTCATGGGATTCCCGTTGCTGGCGTGCCGGAAGATCTGCATCGGATTGCGAGGAAGGTTGCTTTTTCGCATGCGGTCATCGCGATGCCGTCGGCTTCGGCAAGGCGCTCGCGCGAGGTGATCGAGTTAATGAGTGCGGCGGGGCGGAAGGTAGAGATTGTTCCTTCGTTGCATGATCTTGCGTCGGGAAAGGTTCGGGTTTCACGGTTGCGACCTGTTGATGTCGAGGATTTGCTCGGTCGCGAGACAGTGAATTTGGACTCAGGCTCCATTCGTGAGATGATCCAGAACCGGGTTGTGCTGGTGACGGGAGCGGGCGGGAGCATCGGGGGTGAGTTGTGCCGTCAGATTCTGGAGCAGAATCCGCGTCGCCTCATCATGTTGGAGCAGTCGGAGGGGGCGCTGTTTCAAATTGAGCAGGAGTTGGAGCGCAGTTACAAGGGATCGCCGGCGACCCCGGTGATCGCTGACATTCTCGATCGGGAACGGATCAATGAAGTGCTGGAGCGCTACAAGCCGACGATTATTTTTCACGCGGCGGCGCACAAGCACGTGTATTTGATGGAGCGTCATCCGGGGGAGGCCTTCAAGAACAACGTGATGGGCACGCTCAATATTGCAGATCGAGCGATCGAGCACGGGGTTGAGCGTTTTATCATGATTTCGACGGATAAGGCGATCAATCCGACGAGTGTGATGGGGGCAACGAAGCGCTTGGCGGAGCTCCAGCTTCTTGAGCGGCAGCATCGGGCGGAAGTGGCGACCAAGTTCATGGCTGTGCGTTTTGGGAACGTCCTCGGCTCCTCGGGCAGCGTGGTCCCGATCTTCCGGCGTCAGATCGTGGATGGTGGCCCGGTCACCGTGACCCATTCGGATGTGACGCGCTATTTCATGACGATTCCTGAAGCGGTGGGGCTGGTCCTTCAGGCTTCCACTCAGGGCCAGGGCGGCGAGATTTTCGTTCTCGACATGGGGGAGCAGGTAAAGATCGTGGACTTGGCGAGGCAGATGATATTGCTTTCCGGATTGCGTCCGGAGGAAGATATCGAGATCAAGTTCACCGGGCTGAAGCCTGGGGAGAAGCTCTATGAGGAGCTTCAGCATTCGTCGGAGGCGCATGAATCGACCTCTCACCCGAGGATTCATCGACTGATCGCCCCCGCGGACCGTTGTCGCATGGATGCGGCTGTTTTTTCCGAGCTCAGTGGGAAGGCGGACAGGGGGAGTCCGAACGAAATCAAGGAGCTGATCCAGCGGCTCGTTCCGGAGTATACCGCTCATTTGGAATAGGATCCGGGTGGCGGAGCGATTGATCGGAAACCGGACCTGTTACTTGACGGAGTCGGTTACTGGCGATGCCAGACAGAGGCTTGGGCCACGGACCACTGGTATTTTCGAGCGTGTTCGCGGAGACAGAAGGGAAGGTCCATGACCTTGACCAGTTTAAAAGCGCTTCCGAGGTGTTGGGCGAGCACGGTCATCGAGTCTTCGCTTTTTCCGGAGGTAAGCCAAAAGGCGGGATCGGTGAATTCGGTGCTCCAGGAGTGCGGGGTGGTGATGACCAACTGACCGCCCGGGTTCATGAGTGAAGGAAGTCGCTTGAGGAAACGCTGTGGCTTCGGCAACCGGCAGAGAAGGTTTGCAGCGAGGACGACATCAAACGTTCCGAGTTCCGTCGGGAGGTCGTCCGCATCTTCGCGGCGAAATTGTACGCGCGCGAGGTCCACGCCCTCGGGCAGGTGCGCGACCGCTGAAACCCACTGTGTGCCCGAATCGGGTACTTCAAAATGAATAGAGCCATTGCGGCAGATTGTGGAAGCTGTTGCGATGAAGGTATAGGAGGCGTCAACCCCGACAGCCTGTCGGCAAAACCGGCTCAGTTCGAGGGTGGACCGACCCACGGAGCAACCCACATCCAGTGCGCGGGCATTCTGTGACAAGATGCTGGGATTGACACACTTAGCTACGCAGCGAACAGGGAAGTTCAACGCAGATCTGGGGCCGAACTCCCAAGGCATGGCCAACTCAGAAGGTCCGTAGTGAAAGAGCAGGTACTGGGCGAGTGAGGCATCGCTTTCATAGGTGCTGAAGGGCATGGGGCGAAAAGTGAGCTCCGCGCCTCTCTTGCGCAAGTGCAGGATCGCATGGATCTGTGGCGATGATCGTCTCTCCCGTCTGCTTCGGAGATGGTTTGCTTGGCAGTCCCTTTGGGCTGTTCACAGCTTTTATCTGACTTGCCACATGCGAACGGGGGATTACGGTTCTGCACGAAATGATTGAGCCAAATTCGGAAGGTGAACCCTTTGAAGTTCCAGAACCGTCGACGGGTGGTGGCGGGGCGTTTTTTGGAACGGTGGGGCTGGTGATTGGCTTGATCGGCGTGGCTTGCGGGCTGGTCGGAATTTACCTGGCCTCCAATGCTCGAAGCGAGGTTGCGGCCTTTCGGGCGGAGCTGGAGGGACGACCAGATCCGACAACGGAATTACGGGATTCTCTGGATAGTCGCTACGAGGATGTTGATACTCGTCTCGTGCGTTTTGGCGAGGAGTTGGGAAAGGTGGGGCAGTATGATCGGCAATTGCGCTCGATTCGGGAGGATTCCCAGCGCGCCTTTGATTCGGTGATTCGGGATATTCGGGCAAACCGCACTGGAATCAATGAGCTCTCGGCCAAGGTTGAAGAAGTGGTGGCCGGGCTGAACGAAGTTCGTTCCGGCGGTGGACGGCCCTCTCAGGCCTCTCCTCCGGAAGGCGGATCCACCGCGGCTTCGGGTGAGTCTTTGGCAACCGCGCCCGAGGATGGTGTCTACACCATTCAATCCGGGGACACGATGTCCAACATCGCCTCGCGCTATCGCATCCCGCTGGCACGGCTGCTCGATGCCAACCCCGGGGTTGATCCGAAGCGTCTTCAAGTGGGTCAGCGAATTGTCCTCCCAACGCCCTGAGGCAATGCCAACGGACCCGGCTCCGGCTTCCTGGTCGATCCTATCGGACGTCGTCCATGCCAGTTGTGGTCCGTTTTCGATACGTCGTCGGTCATGCCAGCGAGAGAGCGATCAAAGGGAGGGGACGTTTTACACCATTGAAGTGGCCGACTGGGTCTGCGTGATCGCACTGACCCCGGCAGATAAGCTTCTGTTGGTGCGGCAATTCCGTTTTGGGGTACACGACTTCACCTGGGAATTACCCGCCGGGTTGATCGATCCGGGTGAATCGGTGCAAGAGGCGGCGATCCGCGAGCTCGAAGAGGAGACCGGGTACCGGGGCATGGCCGGTGAGACGGTCGCTGTGTTGCATCCGAATCCGGCGTTGCAAGCAAACCGCTGTCACTTTGTCATGGTCCGTCAAGCTGAGCCAACGGGTTGCAAAGGGGGAGATCCCAATGAGGAGACTCAGGTTCTGGAGCTGGAGCGGTCAGCCTATCGCGACTGGGTGTACACAGGAAAAGTGAGCCACGCCCTTGCGGTCGCGGCTCTTCCTTTTCTTGATAAAGCTATCCCGAACTTTCGGGGCGGCTGAAGCCCGGAAAGTGACCTCAGGAAGCACGCTTTCGGGTGGCCTTCTTCGAAGCCTTCCGCGCTGTCTTCGCCGTCGTCTTTTTGGCAGCTGCCTTTTTGATAGCCGTCTTTTTGGCAGCTGTCTTTCTCGCTGTTGGCGCGGGCGTGCTGACCGCCTTCTTGGCCGTGCGCTTCGCGGTTACGCCGATCGACCCGGTGGCATAGAGGGTGACCGTGTTCGCCTTGAAGCCACGAGGGAGAAGCTTGCGAAGCTCCGCTGCCGGTGCTTCAAACGTGTAAACTTCATCACTCTCGGTATCGAGAAAGACATGATCCTGACGATAGGCCGGAAGGGTGAAACGGGCTGGCTGACCTGGAAGCTCAACTGTGGAGAGTTCACCGGATTCAACCATGGAGCGGATGTTACGGTAAACGGTTGCGATTCCGAGGCGAGGGACTTCGTCGCTTGCCAGCTTCAGAATCTCCAAAGGAGAAAGGGGGCGCTGCGTTGAATCGAGGACGAACCAGATCGCGTTGCGCTGTTTGGTTTCCCGGAGTTGTTTACTTGTAGTCATATATACGGCTCTCGTGGAGTGTTCTTGAGAGTGCACACGTCAAATCACTTACTGGGTGATTTAAGAGTGCGGAATGGTTAACTATCCTCACTGTCGGAATGTCAACGCCTATTAACGTCCGCTTCTGAGGAAACTTCAAGAGCGCAAGACATATTTTCCCATTCTCTTTGATAATCCCCGCTTGATTGAAATGGATATGCCTCCGCACGTTGGGATCGATGTTTTCTGCTTCTTCTTTAGGGTGTCGGGGATCCGCTAGAGCTTGCCTTTTGACGCGGGTTGAGATCTTAATACAGGGATTTTGTACCAATGAAATTAGAAACGTTGAGCGAAGATCCGGATCCTGACAGTTGTTGTCGGGACTTAAATAACATCACCACGTCTTGGAATGGAAGCCGGGCGCTGTGGTTCACCTCTGGCTGCGTCCGATGAGCCTGCTTATCATCGCCATTGTTCTGACGCTTGGCATCTCGCACATCTGCTCGCTCCTGGAGGCTTTCATTATGAGCACCACGACGGCTGAGATCGAGAGCCTGAAGCAGCGTCATCCACACATGGGATCCTTGCTGCAAGGTTTCAAGGACCGCATCGAGCAGTCATCGACGTCTATTCTGACGCTCAATACGATAGCGAACACCGCAGGGATGTCGCTGGTGGGGGCCATCACGGTGGCGGTTTATCCAGATGACGCGAAAATTCTGGGATGGGTGACGGTCGGGATGGTGGCGGGAGTTCTTATTCTGTCAGAGATCATTCCTAAAAACATCGGACTGGTGTATCGTCGACCGCTCCAGATCTATCTGATCTACCCATTGCTGGGGGTGAATCTTTTGATGAAGCCGTTTGCCTGGATGGCGAGCCGACTTCTGCGAAACATGGTCGTGCAGCAGCAACCGACGGCGGAGGACCAGGAGGAGGAAATCCGCCTTTTGACGGAGCGCTCTGCTCAGGCGGGGATGCTTTCAAACAGCGAGCGCGACCTCATAACTAATGCGCTGGGGCTGGACGACGTCAGCGTGGCGGAGATCATGACGCCGCGGACGGTGACATTTCTCCTTGGTCATAATGAGAAGGTGGGCGAGGTGTGTGTCGACCTGCGGCGGTTGCCGTTTTCAAGGATCCCGGTTTATGGGGAGGGGATCGATGACATCATCGGGATCGTGAAACGGCGGGACCTGGTGCAGGCGTACAATGAAGACGGGGATCATCTTTGCATGCGGGATCTAATGAAGAAGGCGATCTTCATACCGGAGACGGCGTCCGCCCTTGATGCGCTCCAACACTTTCTTCGGACGCACAAGCAGTTGGCCGTGGTGGTCGATGAGTTCGGTTCGACGGTCGGTGTGGTCACAATGGAAGATATCTTCGAAGAGCTCATCGGCAAGGAGATCTATGATGAGAGCGATGTGGCGGTAGACATGAGGGAGCTTGCCAAAAAGCGGGCGGAGAAGCGCCCACCGGCAACGCCATCCGTAGTGGATGGACCCAATGAGAAAATAGATACACCAGAGAAGACGGATCACCCGGTGTCGCCCGCCAAGTCATAGTCCTGCGGAGGCTGAGGCCGGACGGCGGCTGGGGAGCGGGGCAAACACTCCGTTGATCTTGTTGGAAAGGGGATCGGCAACCCGCTCCAAGTCCAGGATCGCCCCCATCAAGTCTTTGGCAAGATCCGTGACAGAAGAGCTCCTTCACCCTTCCTTCTCCGTGCCCTCGGCGTTCTCAAGCGAGGCACGAGCGGGCGGTTAGAAACCCCGAGCTAAAGCCATGGAACGGGAGAGGGCAGTGAAATAAAATCCCAGAGCCAGAACCTTTCCCCCCCTGTAGCCGCATTTGCCAAAATGTGGACCTTCGATGCGCTCCAAGCCCCCGCCTTTCGAACCACAGGCAGCCTGTGCCGCACACGGTTGGCAGGGTGAAACAGACATTCCTGTCTGTTCCAAAGCACCTTTTTTTACACGGTCCCCCATCGAATCTTTGGCAAGATTCGCTGTATGAGTCCATCATTTGAAACATTTCCAAATGGTCGATCGGCTCGGGGAGGAATCGGGGGATGAAGATGAGCTCGCATTCGTTCGGTAGAGGCGCACTTTCGGGAAGATGGAGTTGGAGAGCAACGCCCCCTACTGGGTGCATGACTTGAGTCCGTTCTTGATCCGGTTTTCGGAGACCTTTGGGATTCGCTACTACAGCCTGGCCTACATCGCAGGCTTTGTCGCCGCTTACATTCTGTTTCGGATCTATTATGCGAAAGGCCGTTCGCCAATTGATCCGGGCCGTCTGGAGAGTCTTTTTACGGCCCTCATTCTTGGGGTCATCCTGGGGGCGCGGATGGGTTACATGCTGCTTTATGATTTTTCCGGCCTGGTGCGAAATCCCCTTTCGCTCTTCGCTGTTTGGGAGGGTGGAATGTCTTCCCACGGCGGATTCATCGGGGTGACCTTGGCCGTGTTGTGGGCGGCCCGGCGGATGGGTATCAGTTGCTGGACGATTGGGGATCTCGTGGTGAGCGCGGCACCCTTGGGACTCTTCTTTGGGCGAGTCGCCAATTTCATCAACGGGGAATTGTGGGGCAAACCTTCGTCGGTTGCCTGGGCCGTCATTTTCCCAGAGGCACCCCTGGAGAGGGGGGCACCCTACTTTTTCTCGGAAACATTGGGCTACCTGGTGAATCCGCGGCATCCGTCGCAGCTCTATGCTGCCTTCCTTGAGGGACTTGTGCTGCTGGCGATTGTCCAGATGCGCTTCTGGTGGGGGAAGCGCGGGAGGGCCCCAGGGCAGCTGGCGGGGGAGTTTTTGTGCGCATACGGTGTGCTTCGGATCATCGGCGAAGTATTTCGCGAGCCCGATGCACCGGCAATTCTCGGGCTGAGCCGGGGGACGGCATATTCTCTTGTCGCTATCCTGATCGGGGTTGCGGTGGTTATGGGTGCAAGAACGGGGCGATTGGGGGCAGGTGCGGGCGACGGGCGTTAAGCCATCACCGCGCCTATCCGAAGGCCCGTAAGTCCTTCAGGGGCTTGAGGTCAGGGGGAGAAGGACGACCATCCGGCGGTTCGGATCCGCAGGCGATGGAAAAGTCCTCTATTGACATTCAGGCTCTCAAGGGGACTTTTCGTCTGTTATGGAAATCGTTGCCTATCTGAAACCAACATGTGGCTGGAGTCAGGGCGTTCGCGCCATCTTCCGGAAGTATGGGCTGAAGTACACGGACAAGGATATCATCAATGATCCGAGTAACTATCAGGAAATGGTCCAGAAGTCGGGCCAACCGCTGTCGCCCTGCGTGGAGATTGATGGCATCATGCTGGCGGACGTGAGCGGAGAGGAAGTAGAGAACTACATGCTCTCGAATAATCTCATTGCAGCGAACGATGCGCAGCCTGACGTCCCGATCAACGCCCCGTGCACAGATGAGGAGCACGCGCGGATGGCTTCCAAGCCGATCCGCTTCTTCTGATTCTGTATTTGCGGGCGAGAATCAAGACTTTGGACGCATCCGGTTGCATCCGGGCCGCGTAGGTTTATTTATAGGAAGAGGCGTCGGAAGGTGTCGTCTCTTTCATATCTACTCTACGACGGAGGTCATCGTGAATCGCACATTGAAACTGCTCTTGGCGGGATGGATCGGGCTCTCTTCGCTGGCGAATGCGGCGCAGATTGAGATCAAGCTGATGGAGCCGGAATCCTTTCGCGATTTCTCGCTTTCGGGGATGCGGGCCCACCGCACCGGGCTGGTCTTTGAAGGCGAGGTGGTGCGTGACCTTGATCGGTTGGTGGCTCGGACAATCGGGGAAGGCAATCGGTTGGTTCTGGAGTTCACCGACATTGATATGGCGGGAGAGATTCAGCCATGGCGTTCGAGTGAAAACCGGAATATACGTTACATGGAATCTCACTATCCACCCCGCCTGAATTTCAATTTCCAGGTGCTTGATGGGAGTGGGGCGATCCTTGCCGAAGGTTCCGAAGAGCTGAGAAGTTCGACTTATCTTGGCAGGGTGCGCATGGGGGCGGCGGATGCTTTCCGCTTTGAGATGGATCTACTTCGGGACTGGATCCGGTGGACCCTCGCTGATCTCGTCGAGTAAAGGTTTGAGCTTCCGAGGAGGGCTATCGGGAAGGTATGCGTGGCCTTCCGCCTTCTGTGGTTTGGGAATCTACCATGCGGTCTGTTTTGAATCCTTGCGATTCCTGAAGGTTTTCTCCTGCCTTTGCAGATCCGTCCGGCAGGCTCACTCTGAATTGCCTGTGGACGTTTCTCCACGGAAAGACCTCCAACCTTCTCAAGACAAACTCTGATGACGCATAACGCCGCTGATGTCACATCCACTGAATCGCCGCCGGCATCCCTGGATACGGTTCCCGTACCGGCATTGGTGGTTCGGGCTGGCGTTGGGGGAGCCCTGATGGGAATGGCAAATCTTGTTCCGGGCATCAGTGGCGGGACGATGTTGTTGGCGGCGGGCGTGTTCCCGCATTTTATCCAGGCGGTGGCGGACGTGTCCCGCGTTCGGTTTCACCAGCGTTCTCTTATTCTCCTGGGAACGATCGTTCTTAGCGCCGGTTTGGTGATTGGGTCGCTGGCCGGTATCGTCGGTGCGCTGGTGGTCGATTACACCTGGATCATGTATAGTTTGTTCATCGGCCTGACTCTGGGCGGTGTGCCCTTGATCTGGAAAATGGCTGGAGCAAAAACTCCGGCCTTCGCGGTTGGGGCCCTCGCTGGGTTCATTTTCATGATCGGTCTGGGACTTCTGCAAATGCAAGGGGCGGGCGAAGGCGGTGGGAAAGACGGATTTATGTTGCTGTTTGTCGCAGGCACGGCCGGTGCGAGTGCGATGGTCCTTCCTGGGGTCAGTGGGGGGTACCTTCTCCTTCTGTTGGGGGTGTATGTGACGATTCTTGAGAGCATCGGCAGAATCTTCGACGGTGTACGAGCTCTTGATATCTCAATGATTCTGCCTCCGGCCCTGTATGTCGCTCTTCCCGTTGGGCTTGGAGTGCTGCTTGGGATCGTGGGTGTGAGCAATCTGGTTAAGTGGGTTCTGGAGCGATTTCCGCGCCCGACGCTCGGAGTGTTGTTCGGTCTCCTCCTCGGTGCGGTGTTGGGACTCTGGCCTTTTCAAGAGGGTGTTGAGCCGGAGGCAGGCACGATTCTGAAAGGTCAGACTGTTGTTCAGCTGGATGGCCAGCTCGTCTATGAGCAAACGGGAGCCCAAGTGGCCACCAAAGACTACCCTTACGAGTTCTTTGCCCCATCGGCAGGGCAGGCAGGTGCTTCCGTTATCCTGGTTTTGTGCGGCTTTGCCATAACAGCGGCGGTTGCCTACATCGGGCGAGACCGATCGGATAGCTCTGAAACGGCGGCCTGAATGCGACGGGTTGGATGCTGTCGGCATCTATTTTGATTTTTCAGGTTCCTGCAGTCATCCCATTTCCAAGTCATGATTCTCAACATCACTCTTTTGATCGCCGGCATTGTCTTGCTCTACTTCGGAGCGGAAGGCCTTGTCCGCGGGAGTGCTGCGCTTGCGCGCCGACTGAAGCTCACGCCTCTGGTCATCGGGCTGACGGTCGTTGCCATGGGCACGAGCATGCCGGAGCTGGTGGTGAGTGTGGGAGCTGCGCTCGCTGGAACAGCACCCTTGGCGGCTGGAAATGTGATCGGCTCCAACATCGCGAACATCGCCTTGATCCTCGGTCTTTCGGCCATCATCTGTCCATTGGCGGTCAACGCGCGGATTATCCGGCTGGACCTTCCGCTCCTGGTCGTGCTTTCGCTGGCAATTATCCTCGTGTTGTCAGATCAGAGGATTGGGCGGATTGAAGGTGCCATCCTTCTGGGCGGCTTGATTGCCTATACTGTGTTCAGTCTGCGTGCGGCCCGAAAGGAAGCGAACACTTCTCAGTTATTTGAGGACGTCATTCCAAAGGCGGATCTATCGATCTTCATGAGCAGCTTAATCGCTCTCGGCGGGCTGGTGTTGCTCGTCGTGGGTGCGCGGATGCTGGTGGTGGGGGCCGTCTTTATCGCTCAGACACTGGGGATGAGTGAGGCCGTTATCGGGCTGACGGTTGTTGCTATGGGGACGAGTCTTCCTGAGCTGGCCACGTCTATTCTGGCGGCGCTGAAGAAGGAAGGGGACATCGCGGTGGGCAACATTGTGGGATCGAATATCTTCAATCTCCTTGGCATTCTTGGGACGGCGTCGCTGGTGCGGCCACTTGAGAACACGGATATGAGCCCCGTCGATCTCGGGTTGATGGTGGGCTTGGCCATCCTGCTCTTGCCCCTGGCGCGCACGGGCTGGAAGATTGATCGATTGGAAGGTTGTGGGCTTTTCGCCATCTATTCGGGTTACGTTGCTTATCTTCTCTTTATCTAATGTGGGAATACATAGTCACTATTATATATGGAATCGTCGAAGGGATTACCGAGTTCCTTCCGATCTCTTCGACGGGTCACCTGATCATTGTTCAGCACCTGTTCGACAGCCCCCGGTCCGAACTCTTTAATATTGGGATTCAGAGCGGAGCAGTGATTGCGGTCGTTTTGGTTTATCGGGAAAAGATCCGGGAGATGATCGTTGATTGGCGCGATCCCGAGGTGCGTCAGTACCTCTTCAAGTGTGTGGCGGCATTTGTTGTCACCGCGATCCTCGGCCTTATGGCGAAGGCCTTTGGCTTCCAGCTGACGGAATCTCCGGCTCCTGTGGCATGGGCCGTTTTGCTGGGAGCCCTGGTGATTTTTGGTGCGGAGTATTTCCTGCGTCATCACCGGACGCGGGATGAAATCACTTGGCCGACCGCCCTTATTGTTGGGACGGCTCAGGTTCTTGCAGGCATCTTTCCGGGCACATCGCGTTCGGCGGCAACGATCATGGCGGCCATGTTTTGTGGAACCTCGAGAATGGCCGCGACCCAGTTTTCGTTCTTGTTGGGGATTCCCACGATGTTTGCGGCCACCGGTTACGCTGCAGTCGAGCAATACAGTCGAGGGGAGTCCCTAATGGACGAACTTGGGCATTTTTTGGTGGGCTTTGTCGTCTCGCTGGTGGTTGCTTTCATTGCCGTGAAGTGGCTTCTGGAGTTTCTTCGGACCAATACCTTTATTGTCTTTGCGTGGTATCGGCTCGCCGTTGGAATCGCTTTGCTGGGCTGGTTGGCCTGGTCCGCAGCCTGAGATCAGAAAGACGGGGCGTGGGCGGGCCAATGGCGGAAAGCATCGATGTTGTACCTCCTATTTAGACAGGTGAAGGTTCTTGCCATTTACAAGGCGTGGGCGGTTTCATAGCGTCCAGTTCAGGCACCTATGGCCAAGACACTCCTCATTATCCGTATCTTCTTTCTCCTCCTGTCGATGGGCGGAGGCTACTTGATTACCTACGTCGTCCCGGAGTGGGATCAGTACCGGTGGACGGGCGTCCTGGTAGGATTTCTTGCCGGAATCCTTGTCATCCTGATCGATATTCTAATGAAGGGATTCTCCCTGCGCGGGCTGTCGGCACTCAGTTTCGGGCTTTTTGTCGGCTGGCTGGTTTCGACGCTGGTTTCCAACTCCCCCTTGTTTGAATTCCCTTACGACCCGAACGATGAGTTGTCTGTTCTTCTGAATCAGAACCAGTACCTCATCCGGATCATTCTTTATGTTGTCGCGATGTACCTGGGCGCCGTCCTGGCGTTGCGCGGCCGGGATGAGTTCAACCTCGTTATCCCGTATGTGCGGTTTGTGCCCCATGGGGTAGATGTGCCCCTTGCGGTGGTGGATGCCAGCGCTTTGATCGACGGGCGGGTTGTCGGCATTTGCGAGAATAAATTTCTCGGCCATGCCCTTGTTATTCCCCGGTTCGTCATTGAGGAATTACACGCCATCGCCGACTCACCGGATGTGCAGC
Source organism: uncultured Puniceicoccaceae bacterium (assembly GCA_964403935.1). Lineage (GTDB taxonomy): Bacteria > Verrucomicrobiota > Verrucomicrobiia > Opitutales > Oceanipulchritudinaceae > SLLG01. Next base: position 19,746 of record CAYOIB010000028.1, read on the forward strand.
GAAAGGCTGCGGGGAGGCGGGGCTTGGAGTCGCTCAATCGCCTGCGTCAGCTGGAAGATGTCGATCTTCGCATCGACGAGAGCATTGTGGATAAGCGGGAGAAGGTGGATGCAAAGCTGGTATTTGTGGCCCAGTCGCTGAAGGCAAAGTTGCTGACGACGGACTACAACCTCGCGCGCATTGCGGAATTCCATGGTGTGGAGTGGCTGAATCTGAATGCGCTCGCGCGCGTGCTCCATCCCGAGATGGCAGTTGGAGAGACTTTTCCGATCAAAATCGTCAAGCCAGGGCGCGAAGCGACTCAAGGGATCGGCTACCTGAAAGATGGTTCGATGGTCGTGATTTCCAACGGAGCTGAGCAGATCGGTGAAGAGGTCGAAGTGCGTGTCGAGAGCATTGTTCCTTCGGCCGGTGGGAAAATGATTTTTGCCCGGATAGACAACGACAGCGACTAGAGTTGGATCCGTATGGGAATCTCCTTGCGGCTTGCGTTGTTGGGCTGAGGGCAGAACGCTGGGGGTCGTGGCGCTGGAATTGTTTGAGGCATTGGAGCAGGAACAACTGGCGGCGGCCTTGATCAGCGAGCTGGCCGGGGAGTCGCCGCAGAGGGGTGTGTTTGAACCCGCTTGTGTGGTGGTCCAGAATGCAGGTCTCGGACGCTGGCTGAGGTTGTGGCAAGCTCGGCAATGTGGGATTTCAGCTGCTGTCGACATGCCCTTTGCGCGGTCATTTATCTCCGGGGCCCTGGCGGAGGTCGGGTTGCTGGATCGCGACCAGATAATTGAAGGGACCGGGCTGACCTGGCGGCTCTTTCAACTCCTTGCCGAGCGCATTTTTGAGGGCTGGGGTGCGGCGGGTGAACCCCTCCGAGCCTATCTGGGAGCGGACCATCCAAATCTTGAACGGCGTTGTTGGCAGCTCGCGGCGCAACTCTCGGACCTGTTTGACCAGTATTCGATCTATCGGCCGCAGTGGCTCCAGTGGTGGCTGCGCGGAGAGAACAAGCTGCCGTCGGCCCTTCATTGGGATTGGCAGGCACGGCTCTTGCGAGCGGTCATGGAGCGCATACAGCTGGATCCCGAGTCCTTCGAACGGCGGATTTTCGGGTTGGCTTTGCAGAATTTCTGTGAGGGACGGGGAACTTTGGCGCCCAGCCAAGCCGTGCTGCATGTCTTTGGGATCAGTTCGTTTTCACCCGCCTTTCTGCGGTTCTTCTTGCGGCTGGCGGAAACGCGGGTCGTCAAAATTTACCATCTGGTATGCAGTGAGGCGTTCCTCGGGGATCTGCCGCGGAGCTTTCGTGAGGCCATGCTCCAGGAAGACTACCTATTGGCAGACGGCACCGGGATGGCCGGGATGGTTGATAATCCGATCCTGGTTGCAAGCGGCCAAGCCACCGCCCGTTTTCAGTCTTTGCTCCTGGCACTGGACTATCCCATCGGCGATATGCCGGATCGGGCTCAATTCGCGGTGGATACTGACTTGCTCGCCCTTCAGCGTTCCCTTCGGCAGAATCTGGGGGCGACGTCTTTTCGCGCTGACGGAACAGTGAGCCTCCATTCGTGTCACAGCCGAAAGCGGGAGGTTCAGGTCCTGCAGCAGCAGCTTCTGTCATTGTTTGCCAGCCATCCGGATCTGCGTCCGGAAGAGATCATGGTGCTGGCACCAGAAATCTCGGATTACGCCGATGCGATCGAAGCGGTCTTTGGTGAGGGGGTTGCGGCCAAAGTAGGCGGTCCACCGGTGACCATTCCCTACTGTATCGCCGATCAGCGTCGTGACGTGGAAGAAAGTTGCTGGCGGTTCCTCCTCTGCCTCATCGAATTGATGAAAGGGCGCCAGCCCTTTTCGCAGGTGGCGAGCTTGTTGGATTTTGAACCGGTGTGCGACCGCTTGAATGTGGGGCGTGAAGAATTGCAGGAGTTGCTGGAACTCCTGCAGCAGGCGGGCATCCGATGGGGGATCGATGCCGAGACGCGCAGTCAGCAGGGGCAGCCCGCTTTTGAAGCCTACAGTTGGGAGTTTGGTCTCAAAAGGCTTTTTGATGGCTTGATTTTTCCCGAAGTTGTCCGGGAGGGAAGGGCACCTATTGCGCTGGGCAACCGGATCGCTGAAGTCATTGGTAACTTGACGCAGTTGCTCCGTCCCGTCTTCAGGATGGTGCGCGAGCGGCAGAGGAAGCGGACTTTCCGGGAGTGGGCCGATGAGTTTATTCTTCTGCTTCGTTCGGTCCTCGGCGACTCCGGAGGCATGCACTGGATGCGTTACCTGGCGATCATGGTGGGTCATCTGAAGGAGGCCTCGACCGATGTTCCGATCGCTTTCGATACCTTTTGCCTTATCCTGAGCGGTTCTCGGGAGGAGGCTTCAGGCCCGAGCGGATTGCTCCGACGCGGTATCACTTTTTGCCGGCTTCAGCCCGTTCGCCATATTCCGGCGAAGGTTATCTGTATTCTTGGGATGAATGAAGGGGATTACCCCAGGCAGGATCGGCGCGCCGAGTTTGACCTCATCGACCTTCAGCGTGTCCAGGCCCCACACTGGAAGGGCGGGCCTTTGAAGCTCAGCGAAATACAGTACCTCGGGGACCACCGCCTGCGGGAGGAGGACAGGCAACTCTTTCTCGATTGCGTTCTCAATGCGCGCCAGCACCTCTACATCAGCTACGTGGGGCAGAGCGACAAGAGCAACGAAGCGATTCCGCCGTCGCTATTGGTGAGCGAACTTCTCCAGTTTCTCCGTCGGGCACCGGCGGGGGACGACCCTGATGACGGAGACCGTTCGAGGAAGTTGGCGAAAATCCATCTTCGACACCCCCTGCAGGATTGGAGTCTGAGAAACCACCGCGAGCGCCAGCCCACACGGGGTGAGCCGCCTGTTCTGATCCATTTTGAGCCGGTGGTGAGGACGCGAGGCGACGAACCCGGGTCTTCGCCCGGTTTTCTTGACGATGCGGAGGCGTTACGGACGGATTTCGGGTTTGACCTTCCCCAGCAAGTCGGTCCGGGGGAGCTGAGAGCATTTCTAACCGATCCGGCAAAGTATTACCTCAAGCGCCGATTGAAAGTCGACCTGACTCAGCTGGAATGGATGAACATCCATCAGGATTGGGAGGACCTGGAGGTTGATACTCTGGAGGCATCGCACCTCCGCATGCGGGTATTCGATGAATGGACGCATCGCCCACCTGAGGGCGGCGACTCCCGGCATTTCCCTGAGATTTTGCGCGAGAAACTTCAGACGGAACTGGTCCTGCCGCCGGGGCTCGCGGGCGATACGATCTGGAACACTGTGGCGGAGCCGGTCTTGAGGTGTCTGGAGACGCACCTTCAGGGCGTGCAACTGAAGAGGGATCGTGTGGAAATCAAAATCGATGATATTTCCGTATCATCCGAGGGCTGGGTATTGGACGAGCATCGAAAACTGATCGTCCTTCGAGGGGCGCTCGAGGGAAGGCATCTTCTTGATGCCTGTCTCCGGCATGCCGTCTCGGGAGCTGCCAGCCTTATCGTCTGCCTCAAGGACGCCACTTGTTTTGAGGTCGAGGCATCTGGTGATATGGACACCATCCGCGCTTGGCTCGCTCGGGTGATCGCTGCCTGGAAGGATGGCTTGCGTAGGCCCGCTCCGTTCAGCCTCGCCATCGGAATGGAGTATGTCGCTGCGCTGATGAAAGCGGAGGGGAGCAGTGCCCCGGCAGATGCCGATGATCTTCTCACCAAAGCGTATGAAGCCCATTGGCAGAATGCCTGGGCTATGGGCGATGACTCGCCTGCACAGCGGCTTTGCTTTGACGGGGATTCTCCCGCTGCCCCTGGATCGCCCTACAGAGAATCGTTCTTGGTCCTGGCGGAGACACTTCTTCGGCCTGTTATGGAATGGAAGAACTCGGTCGTAGAAGGGGGGCAATCATGATAGGCAGCTCTCGGCACGCGGGCGTCGCACTCGATCTTGAAACCTTTGAACTGGAACCCGGAACGACCCTGATCGAAGCGAGCGCGGGGACGGGCAAGACGTTTACTATCCAATATCTCGTTCTCGATTTGCTTTTGAAGGGATTGGAGTTGAAGGAGATCCTCGTTGTGACCTTTACTGAGGCTGCGACCCAGGAGCTTCGAGATCGATTGCAAGGATTCCTGACGAACGTCCGCACAGCCTTGACCGAGGGATCAGTAAGCGAGCCCCTCCGCTCAGTCCTCGATCGCGGGATCTCCCGCCTCGGGGCTGAGGCCGTCGAGCACATTGTGCACCGCGCCATGCTGCACATCGACGCTGCGCCGATCTATACGATCCATGGTTTTTGCCAACGGGCCTTGCAGGAGAACGCGTTCGCGGCTGATGTCGGTTTCTCACCTGAGCTTTGCGCGGATACCAGCGGGATGATCAGTGACCTGGTTCGGGACTTTCTCAGAGTATGCAATCTGCACCTGAAACGGCCCTTGCCAAAGTCCGTCAATTTTAAGGCACTCTGCAAGCGTGCTGGAAAACTGACCCGACTGTTGCGGGTGAAAGCTCCCTGTCAAAAGGCGATCAAAGATGTCTTTTCGGAGCTTGAAGGCTGTGCCGCACGCATTGTCGAGCAGCGGATGAATCTGCAGGACATCGCAGAGGAGTTGCGATCCTTTCAGGGGCGGCTCAACGCGCAGTCCTATCGGGCCGCTTTTTTTGAAGATATTGAAGATTCCCTGGAGCAGCTTTTGACGGATCCCTTTCAGGTGAATGATAGTGTTCTGGGACGCCTCGGCGCGGGAAAGATAGAGCGTTCCTTTAAGAAGGCGCATTTCGGAACCCGCGTTGCTCACCCGGTCTTTGGCGCTTGTGAGCGGTTTCTCGAGGCGCGCTCGCGAATTGAAGGCGATTTTCTACGCTGCTTTGATGCCTGGTTTATTGGGGAGTTCAATCGCCTCAAGCTGGAACAGGCTCGGATCACTTACGATGACATGATCCTTGATCTGGACCGGGCGCTTCAATCGCATGAGAGGCTTCGGGCTCAGTTGAAGGGGCGCTACCGCGCGGGCTTGGTGGACGAATTTCAGGATACGGATGCGCGCCAATACCGGATATTTCGCACCCTTTTTGCCTCCGGGGATGAGGCAGACGACAGGCGATATTTCGCAATGATCGGTGATCCTAAACAATCGATCTATTCGTTTCGCGGAGCGGATGTTCATGCCTATTTACAAGCCCGTCAGGATGCCGGGCACCGATACACGCTTCCAACCAATTTTCGGTCCGAACCCAGAGTCATCGAGGGCGTGAATCAATTCTTCAATGGCATCAACCTGGGTGAGGGGGGGGCCGAATCAGGTGAGGGGGCGATTCCGTTTCAACCGGTTCGAGCGGCTGATCCGGGTGGGAGGGCGCGCCTTGTGGCAGGGGATGGTTTATTCCTTCCTGGCTTGGTGACGCGAGAGGTGGAGCCCCCGGTTTCGGGGCGCGTGCGCGCGGCAGCCCAGGATTCTCTCAGGCAGACGGTTTGGGATGTGGCCGAGCTCCTGAGCCATTCTCAAACGGGACGCGTCTTGATTGAGTCGGAGAGCAATGGTGCCCTTCAGCGGCGGCCAATTGAATGTGGAGATATTGCTGTTCTGGTTGATACCCATAGGGAGGCTGAGGCCTTGCAAAATCTCTTTCGGGAGGAAGGCTTGCTCGCAGTGCGGGGCAAAAGCGGTGACATTTTTGCCTCGGAAGAAGCGGGGCACTTTCTCCAGTTTCTGCTAGCTTGTCTGCTGCCAAGCGAGCGTTCCCTGAATCTTCTCCTGGTCTCCCCGTTGTTCGGAAAGACGAATGCTGAGCTATTGGCCATGGCTGACGTGGAGCGGCAGTCACTGTATGAGCTTTTCAATGCTCTTGGACGCAGCTGGAAGGGTGGTGCGTCCGTTAGCGCGGTTTGGGCAAAGTTTCTGGCCGAAGCGTCAGTCCGGGCCCGACTTCTCAGTCGGTCCGATGGCGAGCGCCGGATGACGAACTATATTCACCTTTGTGAGCTGGCACAGGAGATTGAACGAGCGGAATCCCTAAGCTCCGACCGACTGACCTCGCAGATTCTCGAAAGGGTGAAAGCGGGTGCTTACGGTGGCGATACAGGGAGCGAGGCCCATCTGATTCGCTTGGAAAGTGATGATGCCGCAATCAAGTTGCTGACGATGCACGCGTCGAAGGGTCTTGAGTTCCCGGTTGTCTTCCTTCCGACGCTTTGGCAGAAGACAATCCAGGGAAAAGATGATCCGGTCGTGCGTCTTGATGCGTTGGATCCGGACTGCCTCGAATCCCTTGAGCCGGACCCAGCGTTGATTGCCAGCCGAATGAAGAGTGAAGCTCTTCGAATCGGGTATGTTGCGATGACGCGAGCGGTGCACCTCTGCGTCTATTATCGGGTTTCGGATCTTCCGCAGCAGCACCCCCGATCCAATCACAAGGACGGCTGGTTCGATCAATGGATCGAGGAACAGGCTGGATCCGCGCGGGTGGCCCACGAGGCATTTGCCTTTCCTTCTTTGATTGCGGGAGTGAGTCCACTGGAGCCGCCGCCGCCCCCACCGCCTGAAGTGATTCAGCCGCGTTCTCTCGGGTGCGAGATTCCAAGAGCGTATCAGATTACCTCCTACAGTGCATTGGCGCGTGCCCAGGGTGAGGCTCATGCGGGCTCGAGGGAGGATCCTTCTGTGCGGGGCGGCGAGGAAGAGTTTCAGGATGAGGGGTCAATGCCGGTTGTCTCCGCAGGGGAGAATAGTGGAAAGCTTATGTTGGACTCCTTTCCGGGCGGTATCCGGACGGGCACTTTTATCCATGAGGTCATGGAATGTTGTAACCTTGCCGCACCGGGATCGTGGCGTCCACAGGTGAAGCGTTTGCTGCACAGGCACTTTAGCGAAGGCGGGCCCGGAGTTCTGGAACAGCGAGGGGAGGAAGTCCTGACACTTCTTCAACAGCTGGCGGATGAACCAGTCCCGTTGCGTGACGGCAACCATTTGAACCTGAAGTCCATTGGAGCAGACCAACAGTTGCATGAGATGGAGTTCTATTTCCCCGTAAAGGGAGTCGATGTGATCGGATTGGACGGGGTCATCAAATCGTGGGCGAGACGTAATCATGTCAGCTATAATGCCAGCGCCATCGACCCGGGTGGGATTGATGGTTTTCTGACGGGAAGTATCGACCTTTTCTTTCAGGCCGGGGGGCGTTACTACCTGCTGGATTGGAAGACGAACAGCCCGCGCCCTGGGCGGCCCAGGAGCCTTTCCAGCTATGGAAGCGAAGGTATGCATTCCTTGATGTCCGACGGCCGCTATTACCTTCAGGCCCTCATCTATTCGGTCGCGACAACCGCCTATCTGAAGGACCGTTTGGGAAACGGTTTTGATTTTCAATCCCGCGTGGGAGGATTTCTATACTGTTTCCTGCGGGGCGTGAGCGCTCAGACAGGATGGTTGCACGGGCAATTTTCTGAAGTCGAGATCTTGCAGGCTTCTCAGGCTCTCGGGCAAACGTCGGAAAGCAAAGGGAGAATGATCGATGCCTGAGGCTCTGCAGATTTCGCAGGAACAAGCGGCGCAGCTCCTGCGTTTGCTGCGACCGGTCGACCTTGGAGTGGCGCTTCAGGTTTACCGGGGTTCACCTTTTGCGGAGAGACCAACCTTGGAAGAATTGTCTTCGGGAGAAGCTCAGCTGTTTTGGCTGGCCGCGTGGGTGAGCTATGCCCAAAGCGAATCCCATAGCGGATTGGTATTGGATAATTCACTACAAGCGCAGGCATTTTTCTCCAATCAGGAGGATCAGTCGGGGGTGCTGGATTTGAGACTGGTGGATGTTGTGGGAACGGTGGATTCTCTCCTGAGTCAGTTTCCGGATAAGGTCGTTTTGGCAAGTTCCGCAGGGAGCTGTCTGGATGCGCCTTTTGTCGTCCGCAGGGAGGCGTCGTTGGTCTACTTTCATCGTTGGTTTGCATTGGAGGCTGAACTTGGGAGCAGGATCCGGGTGCGCCTATCGCGAAAGCCCCGTCAGCTGCCAAAGGGATTTCCCGCCACCTTTGGGCAGTTCTTTCCATTGGCTGAGGTTCAACAGAATCCGTGGCAGGCAGTGGCCTGCTTCTCGGCCTTGCTCAATGACTTCAGTGTTGTCACGGGGGGACCGGGCACGGGCAAAACGACAACCATTACCCGCTTGATTGCCCTTCTTCTGAGCTTGCCCGATGAGGCGCGCCCTAAAGACATTCGCCTGATTGCACCAACCGGTAAGGCAACCGATCGTATGCGGTTGTCTTTCGGACACAATCTGCAGGAGGTGCTGCAAGTGCTGCCGGAAGCTGAAGCCGCATTGCTGGCTGACCGGGCAAGACTCGGAGTTGGAGGGGCTTCGACAATCCATGCTCTCTTGGGCAGCCGTGGCCTGAAGGGCTTTCAGCACCATGCCGGAAACCCGTTAAGTTGCGACGTTTTGATTGTTGATGAGGCGACAATGGTGGACCTGGAGTTGTTTGTCGCTCTGTTTCGGGCTCTGCCGGATGCGTGTCGTGTGGTTGTGCTTGGCGATAAGAATCAGCTGACCGCTGTTGAAACGGGAAACGTGTTTGCGGATCTGACTACGGTCCAGAGCGGTCCTCTCAACGCTTTCAGTAAGAGCTTCCGGAATGCCTTTGCCTCCATGGCGGGATATGAACTGACGAGCCTGGGGGAGGCCCTTCCGGTGTGTGGGGATCATGTAACCGAGTTGATCCAGAGCTACCGGTTCACGGGCGGATCTGAAGTGGGGCAATTGGCTCGCTTGCTTCTCGAAGAGCAGCGTCTTCCGGCTGCAGGCGAGTTTCCCAATATGCTGACTCTGGAAGACAATTGGGAAAGGATGCTTCTGGGAACAACCGGACATTATGCGGAAAGGGTGAGGGATGGAAGCGAACCGCAGCTTGTTCTGGAGGAACTGAATCGCTCGCGGATCCTTTGTGCGGTCCGAGCGGGACCAGAGGGCGTCGACGCCGTTAATGCACTTCTTTGCGAACGGATTTTCGGAAGTGGAATAAGATCAGGGGCTCCCGTTCACGGCTTGCCGTTCATGATTGTCCGCAACGACCGGACGCTCGGGCTCTGGAATGGAGACTGCGGCGTCTTTTTGGCTGATACCGATGGGGCGATGGCGGCGTACCTTCCAGGAGAGAATGCCGGAAGCATTCGGAAACTCGATCCTTATGCGCTTCCGGAATGGGAAGTTGCCTTTGCCCTTACAATTCACAAGTCGCAGGGTTCAGAATACGGGTCGGTCGTGGTCGTTCTGCCCGAGACCCGACGTCCCATCCTGACTTGGGAATTGGTCTATACAGGAATCACTCGCGCACGGGATCGAGTAAGTCTTGTTATGCCTCGTGCGTGTCTGGGCCTTGAGCTCCAGCACGTGCGTCGAGTTTCAGGCCTGCTTCTTGAGATCGAGGCACCGGATCTGATCTTGAATGAGGCTTAGGCTTGCGAGTGGGAGTGCGTTCCTCCTAACAAAATAAATTACCACGTAATATATTGTGGACATATTGAGGGTGAGGTGTAGGGTTGGGTGCATGAAATTAAAGGGTGGGGGATCATTGTTGGTTGGTGTGTGGGGGCGGGAGAGGGTTTCCCGGTTGGTGCCGCGGCGGATGCGTCGGCGGAAGCGGATTGTGGTTGAGGGCCGGGAGGGGTTTTATCATATTGTGAGCCGGGTGAACGGGGGTGCGCATGTGTTGGATGAGGGGAAGAAGGCTTTGTTTCGGGACTTGCTGGAGCGTGTAGCGGGTTTTTGTGGGGTTGAGGTTCTGACGTTTTGTTTCATGGACAACCACTTCCACATTTTGGTGTCGGTTCCTGGTGCGGTTGGGGAGTTGGATGATGCGGAGGTGTTGCGCCGCTCAAGGCTGCTGTATGGGAAGGTGCGCGAGCGGCAGGTGTTGAGCTATGAGGGGATCCGGTATGTGCTGGAGCAGGGTGGGGTGGATCGGGAGGCGATGCGCGCATTGTTGATTTCGCGGATGGGTTCGCTGTCGATGTTTGTGAAGATCCTGAAGCAGCGGTTCTCGTTGGCCTATAACCGGGAGCGGGGTCGTGTTGGGACGTTGTGGGAGGGTCCTTTTAAGAGTGTTTTGGTGGAGCCCACGCGGTCGGCTTTGTCGGTGGTGGGGGCTTATATTGATTTGAATCCGGTCCGGGCGGGGATTGTGGAGGACCCGAAGGACTATCGCTTCAGCGGGTATGGAGAGGCGATCGGCAGGGGGAGGCTGGCAGGGTTTGGCTTGATGCGCCGCTTGGCAGGCCTGCCGGCGGAGGGTCTGGAAGCCGGTGGGGGCTGTGCCTCTGAAGTTGGTGAGGCGGCGTCAGCCAAAGGGGTCTCTGGGACTCATCAGGTGCGACGCCGGTCGGTTGGGTCGCTCTCAAAGCGCTTGGAAGAGGCCGCGCAGGCCTATCGGATTTTATTGTATGTGGAAGGATCGACGCCGGTGGAGGGGCCCCGGGGCCAGAAGAAGGCCGGGCGGGTCATGAGCCGGAAAGCAATGCGGGAGGTTCTGGCGCGTGGAGGTACGCTGAGCACGGGGGAGCTGCTGCGTTGTCGGGTGCGTTATATGACGGATGGTGCGATCATCGGAAGCCGCGGGTTTATCGAGACGAAGGCCGGGGAACTGAAGGAGAGCATCGGGCCGAAGAAGGCATCCCCGCGACCGATGCGCGGCGGCGGGTGGTTTGGACTGTGCAGTCTCCGTGATCTGCGGAAGGACACCATCGGTTGA
>CAYOIB010000029.1:0-30368 GCA_964403935.1 uncultured Puniceicoccaceae bacterium
CGCGGGGTTGTATTCACGAACGGTGGCTTTTGTCGCCACCCTTCAATGCGAATGAGTAGGACTTGAGCGCGACCCGTTGGCAAGGCCGATTCCACACGCCCATTCGCTGGTTTTTGGACTTGGAGAGGGTGGCGTAACGGTTCTGAGAACGGAATCGAGGACCGGTGTCCAAGCTCAGGTCAAAACCGTTTTCTGCTTGAGTGAAAGGCGTTTGTTTGCTTCCTTGTTTAACGAACACAAGTGCTTTACCGACATCAATCGCCACTTTCTTATCCAAGGCTGGGTTATCCACCTCACTGGATGTGAACTATTTATTTAGTGGCGCGTTAAATGTGCCGATCAGGTCCTTTAATTGCTAAATCTATGAGAAACCCCATGCTTGAACTGTTTTCAGATTTACAGGGGTCTGGGAGTATTCATAGCCTTTTGTGAAGAATTAACCTTATCATGACGACGACAGAACAAGGTCAATTCATTACCCGCGCCGGACTGAAAATGAAGAAGTCACTGTTTTTGATCGAGGATGAGGATTTGCTCTGCGAATTATTTGCCGAGTATATTCAGATCATCCCGAACCTGGTCTATCTGGGCGATGCACGGGACGGGATGACGGCTGTCAGAAAATGCTTCGAACTGGAGCCGGATATTGTTGTGGTCGATATCCGGATGCCCGAAATGAACGGGCTGGAGATTTTGAAGTGCCTGAGTGAGCGATTGCCGACCGCCAAGATCATTATCTTCTCCGGAACGGTTGATGACGACTGTCTGAGGATTGCAATGGAGTACCAGACGGACGCCTACATTGAGAAGGCCTATGGGCTCGATGAACTGAGGCGGGGTATCGAGTATGTGATGATGGGGCGGAAATATTACAGCCCGGGCATCATGCGTCTTCTGACGAATTACCAGGTGAGCTGAGGAAGGCGGAGCTTCCGTCAAGTTGCTGCATTGGCCAGCGCACGATCCTCTTCGGTGCGCAATCGGAGCTGTCCGCAGGCCGCGTCAATATCGTGCCCTTTCTCTTTTCTGACGGTATGGGACACGCCCGCTTCTCGAAGAATGCGGGCGAAGGCCATCTGCCGTGCCAGGTTTGGGCGGACCCAGGGAAGGCCTTCAACGCGGTTGTAGGGAATGAGGTTTACGTGCGCATGAAGCTCCCGAGCAATCGGAACCAGCGCCTCGGCCTGATCGAGCGTGTCATTGACGTCTTCAATGAGAATATATTCGAGGGTCAGCATTCGGCCTCGTTGGTCGGAGAATTTCTTCACCGCAGGAATAAGGGCCTCAAGTGGGTAGCGCCGATTGATTGGCATGATGCGCTCCCGCACTTCATTGGTCGCGCCGTGGAGGCTGACGGCAAGGCGGAACTGAATGGGCTCATCCGCCAGCTTCAGGATTTCGGGAACCAGACCGGAGGTGGAGACGGTGATGCGGCGTGCGCCGAAATGAAGCCCCCATTCGGCGTTCAAGGCTCCGATGGCTGCTATGACGTTGTCATAGTTGGCGAGAGGCTCGCCCATGCCCATGAAAACGACGTTGTCGAAGGGCAGATTGTTCCCGGTCGAGCGGCCGCGGCGGCCTTCCTCCAGATGACAAACATGAAGGAACTGGCCGATGATTTCGCCAGCTGTGAGGTTCCGTTTCCAACCCGCAAGTCCGGAGGCGCAGAAGCGGCACCCATAGGCGCAGCCCACTTGGCTGGAAACGCAGATCGTGCTTCGCGCGTTGTCCACGCCCACGCCTTCCTGAGGGTAGCGGATCAGGACTGTTTCCACGAGCGAACGGTCCTCCAGCTCAAGGAGGAGTTTTTCGGTAACGTCGCTCGCCTTCTTTGCGAGGAGCTGGCGGGTGGGGTTGAGGACAAAACGGTCCTGAAGCCAAGCCCGGAGCCCTTTTGGCAAGTTGGTCATCGCCTCGATATGCCCGACGCGCTGCCGGTAGACCCAGCCGAGGATCTGGCGCGCGCGGAAGGCGGGTTCGCCGACCTCACCAAGCTCCCGTTTGAGTGTCTCGGGTGTAGCCTCGAGGAGATTGGGCTTCACTGGGATAAATCGGGCCATAAGAGTCGGTAAAGTATTTCCTTGAACGTAAGATTCAGCAATCGCATCTTTCTATACAGCAGCCAACAAATATTTCTATGAGCAGACGCAACCTCTTTAATAAGGCCGAAGAGAAGACCGACATCAACATATCGCCTATGATCGATATGGTCTTCATCCTGTTGATTTTCTTTATTGTCACGACCGTCTTTGTGGATGAGCAAGGCTTGGGCGTGGATCGCCCGACCCCGAGCGTCTCGCCTTCCCTCAGTGATAACGACGACCCCATCATGTTTCGTCTGACAGCCTCGGGGCAGATTATGCACGAGGGATCGAATATCTCGTTGACCCGAGTGGAGAACATCGTGCGGCTGAGACGGACTCAGAACGCGGAGCTTCCGGTGATCCTCCAGGTGGAGCGGGCCTCAAGAACAGGTCTCATGGTGCAGGTGATGGACTATGCCCGCCAAGGCGATCCTGGCGTGCCGGTGACGGTTTCAGCGGTTGATTGACCGCTGCGCAACGATCTGCGCACCCGGCGCATTTTTCGGAAAAAGCTTTTGCCACAACCGCCGCAGGCGGCATTTCTAGGCGATGTGAAGACCTTTGAAAGCTTGTTTGCCGAGTTGCAGGAGAAAGTCAGCCGTGATGACCCGACGTCGGGTACCGTTCGTGCGGTTAAAGGAGGTGTCCACGGCATCGGGAAGAAAATCCTTGAGGAGGCCGGCGAGGTTTGGCTGGCGGCCGAGCATGAAAGCGATGAGCGGCTGGCAGAGGAGGTTTCCCAGCTTCTCTACCACCTCCAGGTGATGTTGATCGCCCGCGGCCTCACGCTGGAAGATGTTTACGCGAAGCTTTGACGCTTTGCGCTTTGAATCCGGCCTCAAGCGGGTGAGCACTCATACTTCACGAAAAAGGGTGCAGAATTCGTGAATCCGACTTGCTCCACCTGGCCGGGTTTCGATATGTTATGATGGTAATAGGTTCGGGTCCTTGCTCTCGTCTGATGCGTCTTTTTTGCGGCTAATATCATCCACCTGTGGCTATCCTTGGTAAACAGCGATCTGCCCGGTTCCCTGGGTTCTGTTTTGGAACCCTTCTTATTTTTGCCACTTTTCTTGCCGTCGTCCTCGTGACATTGGCGGTTGGGGATGAACCCGATTCAACGACGATCGGCAGGCCTTTGGCGTTGACGGCGGATCAGCGAGAATGGCTGGAGGCGCACCCCACGCTGCGGGTGGGGATGGACCCACACTGGGCACCCTTTTCCTTCTACAATGAGCGGGGGGAGCTGGTCGGCTACGACGTGGATCTGCTTGCGCTCATCGAAGCCTCGCTGGGTGTTTCGTTCGAGGTCGTCAAGGCCGAGAACTGGGAGGCCCTCCTCGCGCTCGCGAAACAGGGCCAGGTGGATATCCTCCTTTCAACAGCGGAAACACCAGAGCGACGGGAGTTTCTCGCCTACACCGAACCTTACCTCGGATATCCCTCTGCGATCATCACTCGCGGTGGGGGACCCTTTCTTGTCGCCATCGAACAATTCCGGGGCCGGCGAATCGCGGTGGCAAAGGACTACGTCTACCATGAGACATTCATGCGGGAGTATCCGTGGATCGACTTTGTCACAACACCGAGCAATGTGGAAGCGCTTGTCCTCCTGTCCCGGAAGGAGGTCGATGCAACTGTGGCCAATCTGGCTAACGCCAGTCATATCATCCGGGCGAAGGGCCTGACGAATCTGAAGATAAGTGGAATCACGCCGCATCATTTTGAATTGCGGGCAGGAGTCCGGAAAGACTGGCCGCAACTTGCCGCCATTTTTGAAGCCGCCCTTTTGAATGTGGATGCGGACACGAAAGCGAGGCTCCTCGGGCGTTGGATTTATGTGGAGCATTCCGACCTCATTGTATGGAGCCGCCTCAAACCGTATGTCGTCGGAGGGCTTGGCGTATTCATCGTCCTTCTCGCTGCTCTGGCTGGCTGGAACCATCTTCTGTCGCGTGACGTTCAACGGCGACGAAAGGCGGAGCAGGCTCTGAAGGAGGTGTACGCCCACCTGCACAAGGTTAATGCCGAAAAGTCGCAGGTCATCAACATGGTCGCTCACGATATCCGGGGTCCGCTGACAAACATGATGCTCCGGCTGGATCTGCTTTGTTCGCGCCCGGCGACAAGTGCCGACGAACTGAGAGGTAATCTGCTGAAGGCCCGGGATGAACTCAGATCCCAGGCCAAGCGGGTGAATGATCTCCTTGAGCAGATGATCACGGTGAACGCCCTCGAAGCGGGGGAATACGAACCGCAACTCAAATGGGTGAAGCTCAATCCGCTGATTTGTGAAGTGCTCGCTTCCTATGAGGTGTCGGCACGGGTAAAATCGATACAGATCATTTCCACTAACCTGGAGAATGGGCTCTCCGTCCGAACCGATAGTCAGGCTCTCTTTCGGGTAATCGATAATCTTGTTTCAAATGCAGTGAAGTACACGCCCTTTGGAGGAAGGATTGGTGTGGAGACAACCTTGAAGAGGGATTGGGTGCTTCTACGGGTGTGGGACACCGGGCCGGGGCTGACCTCGGCTGACCGCACCAGGCTGTATCAGAAATTTGCCACGCTTAGCGCTCGGCCAACGCATGGGGAAAGTTCCATTGGTCTCGGATTGGCCATCACGAAGAGTCTCGTCACCCTGATTAACGGACGCATTTGTTGCGAGAGTACCCCGGGTGCCGGGGCCGCCTTCATTGTTGAGATTCCCGTGGGGTCCCGCGTTGAGCCACGGGCTGCGAAAGCGGAGGCCGCAGCGCTCGGATAGATGGATTCCTGCTGAACAGGCAACCCCCTCAAAGGGCGGAGTCCAACCGATAGAGCCGGTGGACCCGTTTGCTGACAGAGCAGAAAGTTTCCCATGGGACTTGTTCAGCTGCAGCGGCAAAACCTTCGACCTTCAATGTCTCGCCTCCCTGCTTCCCAATAAAAGTGGCTACCATCCCGGGTTCAACCTCTGGAGGTGCGTCGGTCAAATCGACCAAAGTCTGGTCCATTGTAACCCGGCCCAGAATGGGGCAACGTTGCCCCCCGACGAGAGCGTGCCCCCGATTGCTCATCCGGGTAGGGATGCCATCCGCATAACCGGCTGTGAGAATGCCGAGGCGGGTGTCGCGCCGCAAAGCATGCGTATGGCCATAGCTCACGGGGGTGCCTTTCGGCAACTGCTTGATCAGGCCGACCCGGGCATGGAAGGAGAACACAGGTTCAACCGGGACATTGGCAAGAAAGCTGCCCGCGTATGGCAGGACTCCAAATTGGAGGAGTCCGATGCGGGCCCCTGTCAATGGACCATTGGCCGGAAAACTTTCGATGCCAGCGCTGTTATCGGCATGAATGATCGGGTGTACGCCGGGGATTGCAGGAAGCTGAGAAAGAAGAGCGAGAAAGGTATCGCGTTGAGCTCGGGTCACCTCTGGATCTGAATCGGCACAGGCAAAATGGGTGTAGATCCCTTCAAGACGGAGTTCAGGAAGACGAAGGATTTGTTTGAAGAGATCAACCGCCTCCGTATGCCAGATGCCAAGACGGGCCATACCTGTATCGATTTTCAGGTGGATGCCGAGTGTGGTGGAGCGGACTCTGGCCAGCTCTGCCAGGGCTTTGGCCTCCTCCAGAGATGATACCGTGGGGATGACGTTATGGGTGAAGATGTCCGGACGTTCGGTTGGGAGAATGGCGCTGAGGACAAGGATGGGCCAACCGGTGCCGATCTCCCGAAGGGCCGACGCTTCCTCCAGGTTCGCGACGGCGAACATATCCGCACCTGCCCGCATCAGGCGAGTGGCCACCGGGGCAAGCCCGTGACCATAGGCATCGGCTTTGATTACGGCGATGAACTTGAGGTGATCGGGGAGCGCTCTCTTTATGTTGGCGAGGTTGCGCTCGAGCCGGCCGAGGTCGATTTCGGCCCATGCCCTCAGTTTTCGTGCGGCATCTGACATCTCAGGGGGCTCCATGCCGCTCGCCCGACCATTTCTGGTAAGTAGCGGGCGAGGGGATTTCCGGCTCCGCCGCGGACACGTATTTCAGGTTTGCACCCGTGAACCAACCGGGCGGCAAGGTCGTCGGGTCAAACTCAATTTCCTGAGAGGCAGGTGGTTGCGGAAGTCGGTTGCTTGCGGAGGCCAGATGGTAGCGGGGAATCTTCCCACTCTCGGAGCCGGTGAGCTCTCGCTCTTCCAGAAGCATGGTGCCAAGGGTACCGGCGCGAATAGGCAAGCGCCCGACCCGGTCTCGGCGCACAGATATTAAAAGATCAAAGCTGTCTTCGCCGGTGCGATGCATGTGTGCGCAGGCCGTCGCCTGGAGTGTGTTGTATTGGTAAATGGGTACCACCTCTTCCCTGAGCCCGCGCCAGCCTTCGATCGCAATGGCGGCGAGTCGCAACCCGAGAACGGTTCCCGGACCGCTTCCATAGATAAACCCGTCGATCTTATGCCACGCGAGGCCCGTCGTCTCCAGAAGGGAGGAACTGGCACGGAAGATCCCGTGCAGGGCTTCTTCCGATGAAGCTTCCGTTGCCTCCACCCGGCCGGCGACAACAAGGGCCAGACGTATGGGAAGCACGGCCGCATCGAGCAGAAGGCAGGTGCCCGAAAGTCGCTCAAAAAAAGGCTGACTCATGAATACTGGCGCCGGAGATTCGTGGGCAGAATCCCAAGTTCTTCGCGATACTTGGCCACTGTTCGTCGCGCAATCGTGATGTCTTCTTCGGTGAGCATGTTGACGATAGCCTGATCGCTGTAAGGTTTGTTTGGGGGCTCAGACTCGATAAGCCTCGCAATGCGGTCTTTCACCGTGGTGTTGGAAACGGCTTGGCCGTTCATTCCGGAATAACCGGGTGTGAAAAAATACTTGAAATCAAAGACTCCATGAGGTGTTCGGATATACTTGTTCGCAATCGCCCGGCTCACCGTTGTTTCATGGACGCCGACCGTCTCCGCGACCTGGTTCATCGTCAAGGGGCGAAGGTATGAGGGGCCACTTTCAAAAAAGTCATTCTGGACGCGGAGGATTTCGCGCGTGATCCGTTCTATGGTCTGCTGACGTTGTTCAATAGAGCTGATGAGAAAGCGGCCGCTTCGGAATTTCTCCTGGACATACTCGCGCTCTTTGCCTGTCAGGCGACCTTGGGCCAGCATTTCCTTGTAACGCGGGCTCAATCGAAGGCGGGGAATGTAGTCGTTTTGCAAGGTGATAATCCATTCACCACCATCGCCCTTTTCCACTGTGACATCTGGTTCGATGATGCGGTTCGCATCATCGCTGAATCGCCGGCCGGGAGCGGGATCGAGGGTTCCAATCAGCTCGACTTCATCGTGCACGGTTTCCAGGGATACCCCGAGTTTCCGTGCGATGTCCGGCAACCGCCGCCGCAGGAGCAGGCTCCAATGCTCCCTTATGATGACGGCCGCGAGACTGTTTCCTCTTCCTGCCTGCCGCAGCTGTATGAGAAGGCATTCTCTTATATCCTCTGCACCAATGCCGGGAGGTTCGAGCGTCTTGAGAAGAGCGGCGGCATTCTGTATCTTCTTTAGAGAAACTTCTGCCATCAGAGCGATGTCGCCGATGGAGGCGGTGAGAAATCCGCTGTCGTTGAGGCTTCCGATGAGGTATTCAAGTCCACGAAGGATCTCTGGATCGTCTTCGCTCATTCGGGCTTGTTCCATCAGTCCCTCTTGAAGCGAAGTTTCGCCGATGGTGGAATCGAAGAAATGCTGGCGTCGTTTGGCGTCGTCGCTGGTGTATTCAAATTCGCCCGCTTCCTGGCTTATGTAGTCGGCCCAGTCTTCCCCGAGCTTCTTCAGAACTTTAAAGTCGTTGGAGAACTCGAGGTGCCCATTATCGCCTGGATCCTGAAATGGGCCGTCTGATTCATCGTTCTCTTTCGGTTCTTCCGCCTGCGCTTCGAGCGATATATCGTTATTGGAGAGCTCTTCGAGGACGGGGTTTGCCTGGAGTTCCTCGAGGATCACGTTGCGAAGCTCCAGTGCGGGAACCTGAAGAATTTTGAGCGATTGACGTAGTTGCGGAGCAAGTACGAGTGATTGCTTGAGTTTCTGAACTTGTTGAAGTCCTTGAGACGGCATGGCAAAGATTCAGGTGCGGGAAACGATTCTGAACGGAGAGCGGTCGCGTTTCGGCGATGCTTCCAAAGGCCGGAAGGCGGGACCATTGGCGAAGAGCCCACGGAGGTAGTCCGCAAGCTTCTCGCTCGTGGGGCCATAGTGGTCGCTGTAAAGGTAAAGCTCAAGCTCACGCAGCATTTCACTGGCGCTCTGGAACCGCCGCGAACGATCCCGCTCAAGCGACCGGCGCAGAATACGCTGGAGGCGGTGATCGATTCCTTCGCGGTAGTCGCGAAAATTGGGCAGTGGTAAGGCGATGATGTTCTGGCGGGTCTCCTCGGCGGTTGTACCGCTGAACGGATTTTCCCCGGTAAGGAGCTCGGCGAGGAGAATGCCACAGGAGTAAAGATCGGCGCGGGCATCTGTCACCTCTTTGCGCGCCTGTTCGGGCGATAAATAGTCATCCTTTCCCGCGACCACGGCACCTTCTTCGTTGTGCATGATGTCGCGTGCTTTCGCGATGCCGAAGTCGGTCAGCTTCACTTCGCCTTCCTTGCCAAGGAGGACGTTGCGCGGGTTCACGTCGCGGTGGACGATGCCCAGAGGCTCATTGTCCGGCCCGCGTTTATTGTGGGCATAGCGCAGCCCCCGACACATACGGGAGACGATGAAAACCGCGAATTCCACCGGGATGCGGAGACGGAGTGCCTCGTGCTGTTGGATGAAATCTTCGAGGGTGTAGCCATCGACCAATTCCATGGTCATGAAGTAGCGGCCCTGATGTTCACCGAAGTGATAGATCTGGACGATGTTGTTGTGTATGAGGTCTGCCACGAGCCGGGCCTCACCGGCGAAGTTTGCCCGGAAGGCTTTCAGGCGGGAGAACTCTTCCCGTATGATCTTGATCGCTACCCGTTTTCGGAAGCGGCGGGCTCCGACTTGTTCAGCCGCATAGACGAGGCCCATCCCCCCCTCGGCAAGAAATCCGGTGAGTCGGAATGCAAGCTGTCCCTGAAGCTCGCCTGGCTCATTCACGGCTGTTAGGTTTGGGTCTTCGGTTTAGCGTTTGCAAGCTGCTTGTTCAGATGAGCACGAAAATTGCTTCAATTGGGGGCAAGGGTGCCGCCGGAATTGACAGGACCTCGGGATGGCGGGATATTCTGTGCCATGATAACACTCACAGAACGTGCTGCGGCCGCGATTCGCAACCTTCAGAAGGAGCGGGGGGCAGAGGGCCATCGTTTAAGGATGTTCATTGAGTCAGGCGGATGTTCCGGGCTCGAGTATGGGATGTCTTTTGATGCCCCGCATCCGGGTGACCAGACGTTGGAGAGTCACGGTGTGGAGTTTCTCGTTGAACCCAAGAGTCTGGAGCGTTTGGCGGGATCGGAGGTTGATTTCGATGACGGCCTTTCGGGGAAAGGCTTTGAGATCCGCAATCCGAATGCTGAGTCGACCTGCGGGTGTGGGCGTTCGTTCAACTGAGGCCTTAGCCGAAACCTGAGCGGGCTGTTTTTTTCTTTCGGTTGATGCGCCCGCACGGCTCGATTCTGATATTCTGCTGCCGATGAACCTGATCCAGCGCCACCTGTTTGCCTCGTTGGCCGGTATGTGTATCGGAGGCGTTTTGCTGTTTGTTTTCGTATTGCTGACGGGAAATGCAATGCGGGACATCATCGGGCTTCTGGCGGACGGACGGCTTTCTTTGGGAATGTTTCTGAGGATGCTGGCCTTGCTGGTACCATATGCGGTTTCATTCGCGATGCCGCTCGGTATTTTGATCGGCATCCTGATCCTCGTGGGTCGGCTCTCAGCCAACCGTGAGTTGACGGCCTTGAAGGCGAGCGGTGTTTCCCTGTGGTCTGTTGGAGCTCCGATTCTGCTCTTTGCGCTCACAGCGTCGGTTTTAGCGACGTGGATCAACGCCTACTTCGCACCACAGGCGCGCGCCTCCTATCGGGATTTGTTAAATGATCTGGTGCGTTCAAATCCGCTCAGCTTTGTCGTGCCCCGGGCGTTCATTCACGATTTTCCTGGTTATGTGCTCTATGTCGGAGCGAAGGACGGGGAGCAGATGCGCTCATTTTGGCTCTGGGAGCTTGATGATGAGCTTCGGGCGGTGCGTTTGTTGCGGGCGGAGAGCGGTTCATTCCGCTATGACATAGAGCGGGATGCGCTGCTCCTCACGCTTCAGGAGGGGTTCACGGAACTGCGGAGCGAGCGGAATCCGGACGACCTCACGGCGATCTCTCCAACGCTGTCCTTTGAAAGCACAACGGTGATGTTGCCGCTGGACCGAATCCTTGGACGCGCGCATCGACCTTTGAAGGTCTCATGGATGAGCCTGGACCTGTTGCGCGAGCGGCGGAGCGCGCTCCGGAATACTCTTGGAAGCGAGGCGCTCGATCCGGAGGTGCGGGCCGAAGTGAAGGAGGATCTCGCGGAGGTCCAGTTTCAGATCAGCCGGAACTTTGCGATGGCGTTCAGCATCTTTTCGCTGGCGTTGGTAGCGATCCCTCTTGGCATCAAGGCGAATCGCTCGGAGACCTACGTCAATGCGGGGCTGGCGCTGGTGCTCGCCCTAACGTATTATTTTTCCATCATTGTGATGGGTTGGATGGATCGAACGCCGGGGGCTCATGCTGAGCTTCTGGTATGGATTCCCAACCTTGGTTGTCAGGCTCTTGGGCTCACCCTGTTTGTGCGCGCCGCCCGGCACTGACGCTCAGAAGGAAGTCCCAAAGGCAAAGCTGATGACCTGCTGGTCGCTTTGGACATCGGGCCCGGCCAAGCCATTGTAGGTGAACTCGTAGCGCAAGCTCAGACGGAGGCGATCGGACAACTGGTTGTCGAGTGAGGTCATAAAATTGATCGCCGAGTCAAACCCATCGCCTGGATAAACGTCGACGGAGAGGCTCTCGCGGATATGGGTTGTCGACGTCACCCGGTATTCGAGATCCTGAAAGAGGGACATGATGCCAAGCCAACCGACGTCGCCGTCGACCGCGTCCCGATAGCGGATCCCGATTGAAGGCGTCGCACTGCCTTTCCAGCGTCCGGAGTCGAGGTAGGTGTAGCCGAGACCCACTGTTTGGTCGAACTCATGAGCAATGCCTTGTGTCGTTTCGCTGTGATAGCGGGTCGCGGCTTGAAGAAAGGAGCGATCGGTGAGGGCGTAGCGGTATCGGTAGAGACCCCGTTTTCGATCCTGCCAGCGGAGGATGGTGTCGTCGGCTTCCTTGCGCGTGCCGTAGTTCCAGCTTAACTCGACCTTGATCATTCGTTTCGGGATATGCGTCCGCTCGGTCTGAAACCGCAATGAAAGGTCGCGTTGGTCAACATTGCCCATGTTGAGGACAAAGCCCACCTGGAGGAGTGAGTCCCAGTGGGCGATGGGGTTATAGCGATCGAGTGTTTGGAAAAAGAGGTTGTCCTGCCAGAGCGTGGGGGCGGGCGGAGGCTCCTGTGGCGGAAGAATGTCGATGCTTTCGGCGGCGGTCAGACTGTCATCCGCTGTATCAACCGGGGCCTCCGGATCGTCGAGGCCGTCGCTTTCCGTCTGTGCGATGTCTTCACCTTCCTGCAGCCTCAGGGCCGGATTCTCCTCCGGTAATTGTTCGGGTGGGCCGCGCAGCGGAAGAATACTTTCCACCATCACCTGGGCGATCCTCACGGGTTCCGGAGAAAGGGGAACTTCGATGCGCTTGATCCGTTCTTTGGGGATCCGGATTTCACCAAGGCTGTTACTGTCGAAGTGGACGCTTTCCTCATCGTCACCGAGGACGCGCCCGGTGAGACGATCTCCACTCTCGAAGATGACGACCTGATTGTTCCCATGAGCCAACAAACCGGGGATCAAGAGTATCACGACCAGGAGAACAGGCAGGGGCCAGCCTGTCCGCCACGATGAGCGGCAGTCGCTGGGACTACGAAAGTAGATTCGGCGGGTAAAGCTCATGGCAGGAGGCGACGCAGAAAACAGGCCATCTGACAGTGGGGAACTGCCATTTGTGTTGCTGGTCAGGACCGATTTCCTGAAACGGTGGCATTCTTGATACTGAATGCAATGACGTTTGGGGAGACGGGCGGATTTTCAGGATCTTGTCGGGGGCGGCAGGGGGAGCGCACCCTTGCTCCGAAGATCGGCTTCGGTTGCGTTGCGGCTTGCCTTCGGTGAGAGGGTATCCCAGAGATTGGCAGCCCGTTCCCCGAGAACCCGTTGGCAGGTTTCTACGGCAACCTTCCGCTGCTTCAGGTTCTCATTGGCGATGGCCGCGAGATCCGCGAAGTTGTACAGGTAGGCGTTAGTCAGTTCTCCCACCTGTGGGTCGACATCCCTGGGTACGGCCAGATCAATGAAGAAGAGGGGCCGGGCGGGTCGTGCCTGAAGGGCGTGGGTCGCATCGGCACAGGAAATGACAGGTTGGCGCGCAGAGGTGGCGCAGATGATAATGTCCCATTCCGAGAGATGGGAGGGCCATTCCCCAAAGGGTATAACAGATCCACCGGTCTCGGCGGCGAGCGCTTCAGTCCGCTCCGGCGTTCGGCCGGAAATCCCCATGGATCGCACGCCCCGGCGAGCAAAAGCTTTGGCGACATCGCGCCCGACTTCGCCTGATCCGACGACGAGGGCCCGGCCTTTTTTCAGATCACCGTAAATTCGCTGGGCCAGCTCTACCGCCACATTTCCGATACTGATCTGGCCTTCGGAAATACCTGTATGCGTCCGGACCCACTTCGCGGCTTGAAAGGTTTTCTGAAAGACTTGGTGCAGGGTTTTGTCGAGTCGCTTAAGCGTCTGAGCCTGTTGATAAGCGAGCTTCACCTGGCCGAGAATCTCCGTTTCACCCACCATCTGTGAATTCAGTCCGGCAGCGACAGAAAACAAGTGGCGAATGACCTCCATGTCGGAGACAGTGTAACGCACTTCACGCAAGGCCGTAGCCGGGTAATTTGTCACCGCCGACAAATGGGATTCCACTTCCCGGAGGCATTGGTGGGCACCACGCGTAATCGAAGCGTAGATCTCGATGCGATTACAGGTGTTGAGAATGACGACGCCGGAAATGCCATTTGTTTCACCCATTCGGCGATAGAGCGCATCTACTTGATCGTTGGAAAGCGAAAGGGCTTCCCGCACGGCAAGATTCGCGCTGGTGTGATTGGCACCAATGAGCAGGAGTTCGGGCAATTCTACCGTCATTTTGAATGTCGGATCGCTGGGCCGGAGGGCTCGGCGTGGGCGGATGGGCTTGTGGGATTCTGTCCTGGGGACGGACGGTAGGCTTCCACCACCCAGATGGAAAGCAGGGCTACCATGAACAGCGTGATGTTGATCCAGGCCAGACGCATGCCGTAAAGACGCTGCAGCATGCGCAAGACCCAGACACCAAGATAGGCAGCCCAGAGCGCGGTCATGACAAGGAGCTTGCCCGAAAGATCCGGGTCTGGAGTGCTCACCCAATACATGAGGCCGATGCCAATCGAGATCGTGAAGATCCCGCAGGCGACGGACAGGAGTCGAAAATGTACCGCTTCCAACTGAACAATGGAGGGGAGAAACTGTAAGGCCGAGGCCCAACGCTTCTCCTTCAAACTGTGATTCTGCAAGAGATAGATGACTGAAGTGACGGCCAGGAGGCCGAACACACCATAGCTGAGAAAGGCGAGGGCGGCGTGGGATTCGATCCAGGGATTCCCGCCAAGGGGACGGAAGGTGCGGTCTTCGTCCCATCCGGGGACAGCCGCGGACAAGAGCCCGAGCAGGCCGGCGAGCATGGCAGACATCGTTCCGAGGACGGTTGCCCGGAAGATGGTACCTGTAAATATATAAATGAGAATGATCGACCAACTGATGAACTGGAGGATTTCGAAAGGATTACCAACCGGGCAGCTCCCGACTGCCATGCCCCGGAGGTGGAGCCCGATCGACTGAAGACCAAACCCGATGAGCACGACGCCAAAGATAAACTGGTGGGGGGGCGGCCGACGCCGTAGAAGGAAATACAAAGTCGGTGCGAGGGCGAAGCCATAGACAACTGCCCCGGCCAGAAGAAGAAAGCGATCGGCTTCCATCAACTGGTGGAGTGAGTGGCCCCGTTCTTCTGACGTTGCCACAGGCGGATACGTTGAACCATGAGATCAATCCAGCGCGGATGGTCGTTCATGCAGGGGATCATTTCAAAGGATCCTCCGCCCGCATTCTGGAAGATCTCCTTTCCTTCAACGGCGATCTCTTCGAGCGTTTCCAGGCAATCGGTGACGAAGGCCGGGCAGATGACTTTGGCCGACTTGATGCCGTCTTTGCCCCACTGTTCGAGGACTTGGTCGGTGTAAGGCTTCAGCCAAGGGTCGCTGCCGAGGCGGCTCTGGAAAGAGATGGCTGTTTTCTCCCTGGGGATGCCGGAGCGCTCGAGAAAGGCGTCCACTGTCGTCAGGCATTGGTGCCGGTAGCAGGTGGCATGAGCTGGATTGGGGTTCTGGCAGCAATTGTGGGTGCAAAGGCAATGGTCATGCGAAGGGTCGCTCACGCGCAGGTGACGTTCCGGAACGCCATGAAATGTGAAAAGAAGCCGCTCAAAGGGATCTTCCTCCAGATAGGGGCGGGCGCTTTCCCAGAGGGCTTCAATATAGTCGGAATCCTTATAAAAGGGCTGAAGGAATTCGATATCCAGCTCTGGCTTGAGCTTGCGCACCGTGTCCATGACCTCCACCACAACCGTTTCATAACTGGACATGGCATAGTGTGGGTAGAGCGGAAGAACGAACATCTGCTCGACCCCCGAATCGATCAGCTGCCCGATAACATCGGCAATCGCGGGCGAGCCGTAACGCATCGCCACATCCACAGGAAAGTCGAGTGAGGCCTGAACCAGCTCCTTCTGCCGGTAGCTGGTTACCATCAGAGGGGAGCCCTCATCCGTCCATATGGTGGCATAGGCCTCGGCAGACTTCTTCGGACGGGTCCTGAGCATGACTCCCGGGACGATCACATTGCGCACCCAGGGAACATCAATGACCCGCTTGTCTCCGAGAAATTCCTTCAGGTAGCTACGGACATCCGCGACCGAAGTGGAGTCGGGCGAGCCAAGATTAATGAGCACGGCTGCTTTTTTGGACATGATCTCAACGATTTCCACCTTGGCGGCGTCGTCAACTGCCTTCGTGGTGCGAGTCGAGCGGAAGCCACAAACGCATGGTGGTTCCGGCCTCACTGGTTTCAAGGAGTTCGACGTCGCCGCCGTGGCTGTTCAGGACGCGCTTGACGATCGCCAGCCCGAGCCCGGTGCCCTCGCTGTGGCCGCTGAGGAAAGAGTTAAAGATCTGTCCTCGCAGGGGAGGGGGGATGCCACGACCGGTATCCTTTAGGGTGAGCGTTGCAATGGGAAGGCCCTCACGCTGCTCCCGACCGTGGCACACCTCAATCCGGCCGCCATCGGGCATCGCCTGCATGGCATTGATGACGAGGTTCAGGATCGCCTGCTGAATCTGACCCTTGCATACCTCGACCTTTGCCCCACCTTCCGCGCCAACATCGTGGACGAGTTCGATCCGGCTCTGCTGAAGCTTCAGGCGAACCAGATGCAGCGTATCAGCAACGAGCGCACTCAACTCATAACGCATGCGGAGGTCCTCGCGCGATTTCCCGAAACTCAGGACCCGTGAGACGATGGCTTCGAGCTGGTCAATCTTTTCGCCGATAATCTCCACATCTTTCGCCCGCATATCATTGCCATCGAACTCGAGCCCAAGGCCCTCGAAGAGGAGTCGAATCACAGTCAGGGGATTCCGGATCTCATGGGCTATCTCAGCCGAGAGCAGGCCAAGGGTTGTGAGGCGTTCATTCTGGCGGAGGCTTTCTTCCGTTTGGAAGATGCGCCCGTAAAGGCGCGCGTTTTGGATGCCGGAGGCCCCCAATCGGGCAATCGTCTGAAAGATGCGCCGTTCCTCGTTGTCAAAACGGTGATGGTGATCGGTATAGGCGTTCAGAACGCCGATCACTTCATCCTCATAGATGATCGGACACACCAGCATCGAAACGAGGCTTTCGCGTTGGATGAGACCGACAAAATGGTGTTCCTCCGTTCTTTTCAGGTCCTGGACCTCGATTGTCTTGCGCCGAAGAACGGCCGTACCAATGGCACTTTCCGGGAGGGCAAGCGTCTCTGCGGCGAGATCGTCTACCGTCGCGCCCGAGGTCGCCTTCAGATGAAGGTGCTCGCCGCTCTCGTCGAGGAGGAAGACAGCGCAGACGCGACAGCCCATCAGGATTTGAGCTTCTCTTGCCAGGCTCGCCAGAAGTTCGTCGATCTCGCGCTTCTTGACGATTGACTGGCCTGTCTTGATCAGAGCCTCCAGCTGCCCGGCCTTCTCTTTCAACTTCTTGATCATCCAGATGCGGTTGACCACGCGGCTGGCTTCGTTCGTCAACAGGGTGAGAATTTTGAGATCACGTTCTTCAAAAGCATCAGCCTGGATGCTGTCGACATTGACCACGCCAATGACCGTTCCCTCTTGGCCGATCATAGGGACCGCCATTTCGGAGCGAATGCCGGGTTTCACCGAGAGATAGCGGGAATCCGCTTTGATGTCGGGCACAAGCAGGGGCTCTCCGTGCAGGGTAACCCATTCAGCCACACTGTGCCCCAATCGATACGGGACTTCGCGGACATCGTTCCGGTGCCCGCGAAAGACCTCCGTTTCGAGCCGGTTGGTGTCCGGATTCAACAACTCGATAGCCGCACTCTGTGCCGGCAAGACCTGCATCATCTGGTCGATGATGATCTCCAGGGCTTCCCGGGGATCTTCGGTATCGCTCACCAGGCTGCTGATGCGGTAGAGGGAGTCCACCACCGCCCGGTCCCGCACATTTGAGGCCATCGACTAGGGTTCCTGGGTTTCGGAGAGTTCCTCGAAGATATCTTCGAGCGGGTAGCTCCAGATTTCACTGAGCGTCGGATGGTACCAGTGAACCTTCACCAGGTCCTCGATCTTTGCCTGAAGCGAAACCGCCACGGCCATCGCGTGAATCAGCTCGCCGGCGTCTTTCGAAACACATTCGGCTCCGACGATCCTGCCGGTGGAACGATCGGCCCAGGCGCGCACGTACCCGCGCCTGGCCTCCATAATAATCGAACGTCCATGATCATCAAAAGGGTATTCCGCGACGGCCAGGTCTATCCCCTTGGCTGTGGCTTCCTCCAGTGGAATGCCAACCTCGGCGATCTGCGGGTCGGTGAAGACAACGCTAGTGCGCGTTGAATAATCGACTGGATCAGTCGGGGCTCCGCAGGCATGGCGGGCCGCGACTTCACCCTGCATGACCGCGAGGTGGACGATTTCATAGGGGCCGCAGACATCGCCCGCGGCATAGATTCGCGGATTTGAGGTTTCCTGATGGGGTCCCACGCGGATCTGACCCCCTCGTTCCACGTTCACTCCGGCTGCCTCGAGGTTGAGGGTGTGGACGGCTGGTGCCCTGCCGAGCGCATTGAAAAGGTGAGCGGCCCGCACGGTTACGTCCTTACCTTGATGGGCGAAGGTTACTTCCACGCCCTCTGGCGTGCGTCGGACGAGCCGGAGCTGTGTATCGGTATAGAGTTCGATCCCTTCTTCTCTAAAGGTACGATCGATCACTTCCGCGGCCTGGGCCGACCCTTCCTTGAGAATTCGTGAGCTGCGCTGAATCTGGATCACGCGGGACCCAATACGTTGGAGGTACTGAGCCAGCTCGCAGGCGACGACCCCACCTCCAAGGACAATAATGGATTCGGGGAGGGTATCGAGTTCCAGAATATCATCGCTGATCCAGGCATCAGCCTCGGCTAATCCGGGGATATTGGGTACGCGGGGGAGGGAGCCCGTCGCGATGACGAATCGATCGGCTGATAACTCGAACCCTCCCTGTCGAAGGCGGATCCTATCTTTCCCGATGAATTCTGCTTCGTCGCGAATCAGGGTGAAGCGATCCGATTCGAGTTGCCCGACCCGGTAGTCCCGAAACTCATCCACCATGCGCCGCTTTCGTTGAAGGAGCGCCGGCATACTGACATGGGCATCAGGAACAACCAGGCCGAACATGCCGCCCTGCCGTGCCAGGTGAAGCACCTCGGCACTGTAGATTAAAGTTTTTGACGGCATGCACCCCTTCAAAATGCAGAGTCCGCCCATGGGGTCGCCCCCTTCAATGATGGCCACCCGCTCTTTAAGTTCCCGTGCGGTGCGCGCAGCGGCATAACCTCCGCTCCCGCCCCCAATCACAATGACATCGTAATCACGCTCGCTCATGCTTTGATTCCAATCCCCGGGAATCGGAATGCGCAAGGCTGGAGTCGCACTCACGGTCGTGCGTCATCAAGAGCGCCTGTCTGGCCGAGCGTCGCTGAGACCAAGTTCCGTCAGGATCTTATCGACAAGTGTCGGGACATCTTTCTCGGCGGTCAGGGTCAAAGCTTCCGGACCGGGTTCCTCGAGTGTCTCGAGCTGCGATTCCAGAAGGGAACGGGGCATGAAATGGTTCCTTCGCGAATCCATCCGTTGGGCAAGGAGGGCAAAGTCAGCCTTCAGGTAGATGAACTTCAAGCCGGATATCCCCAAGGCGAGACGGTCGCGATAAACCTGCTTCAGGGCGCTACAGGCAAGCACCGGAGGAGGCCCCGTTTTTTCGCTCTCGACCTGGAGCCAGCGATTCAAGGCGTCCAGCCACGGCCTGCGGTCTGCATCATCGAGGGGAATGCCGGAGCGCATCTTCCTTACGTTGTCCTCAGGATGAAAGTCGTCCCCATCGGCAAAACAACTGCCCAAGCGCAGGGCAAGGGCACGACCGATGGTGGATTTTCCGCAACCAGCGACCCCCATGACCACGAGGGCGTCGGGCCTAGGCCTGCCCGGTGCGTGCATAGAATGGATTGTGCTCCAGTTCCTCGCCGACAGTCGTCAATGGCCCATGACCCGGGCAGAGCACGGTCTGAGGTGGCAAGCTCAGGATCTTCTTGCGGTTGACTTTGAGGGCATCCTTCCAGCTGTTGGGGGCACCGCCCATGGAACCCGCAAAGAGCGCGTCTCCCACCACGGCTACAGGCCGATCGAGGCCGCTGATGACGTACGTCATCCCCCCCGGAGAATGTCCCGGTGTCTGGCAAGCCCGGATGGTGAGTCTGCCGACCTGAAATTCGTCTCCTTCACCGACAGCATCTGCGCCCCCAACGGCTTCCGCCGGGTGGATAAGAATTGGCACCCCGCTGAAGGTCGTGCGAAGGGTGGAGAGATCGGCCACATGATCGAGGTGACCATGAGTGAGAAAGATTCGGCGAACTGACAGCTCATTCTTTCGAATGAACTCGATCAACGGGGTGGCGTTGGCGCCGGAATCAAAGATTGCTGCCTCACGCGTGGCTGGATCCCACACCAGGTAGGCATTCACAGTCATGTCATCAAACGGTGTGTTGAATTGGCGAAGTCCGTTCAGTTCGACGGCCTTTGGACGCCAGGATTTCTCTCCGGCCTGAATGAGCGCTGTTGGGTCAAGGCCAAGAACAGGGGCTACGGCGCGGGCGGTTGCTTCGCTGAACTCACCGCCCAGGGCCGCTTCCCACTGCGCAGGCGGGATGTCAGCCTTCTTCCAGATATGTTCATCGCTTAGGCCACAACCACGCTGAGCCTTGCCGAGGATATCCTCATAATGGTCTTCAATATCTACTGCCATAAGGAAACCGTATAGGGAGTTGTGGGACAGGCAAGACCCGCCATGCCGCAATCAGAGGGTGGGTGAAGCTGGGCCCGGCTTTTACCGTCAGCGGTTTCGGGGGTGCGTCCCCGATGCTTCCGGTCGCTGTGACAGACCGGATCGCTGCAGGTGCGTCGACAGATCCGGATAGAGCCGTCGCAGAGCATCCACTGCTGCGCGTTGGAAGATATCGTTCGTTTCACTCGGTCCCAGGGCAGTCGATAGCCCGGAGGCTGTTCCGGTCGAGACGCCGAGATCCTGCCTTTGCCCGCCTTCCCGGAAGTAAGCGCTCACGCGGCACTCGATCTGATCCGGTATTTGCTGGCCCCACTGAACGATGGTCAGAATGAGCGTCGGTTCATTTGCAGGTGCCGCATCGCGCGCGAACTGTCGAACAACGTAATCGTTCGGATGGCGGTTTTCATCGAAGACAATGCGGACGGCATTTGAGAAGAGGTGCATTTCATCGATGGTGAGGGCACCGGCTCCACTGTTGTTGACCAGGATGTAAAGTGTCTCATGGGTCGGGGCCGGTGCGGGAGGAATATCGGTGACCGTTCGTCCCTGCGGCGTTCGGCGGGTGTCGGAGCTGGCGCAGCCAGCGAGCACAGCTGCAGCGATCAGTGAGAAGAGCGCGAATGTTCGGGTTTTCATAGTGTGATGGAGGGTGGTTAAGGTGGGGGATGTTAGTTGAGCGAGCGTGCAGCGAAGTTTAACGATAACCGACGCGCGGTCAAGTGAGTGGAGCTGCTGTCCTGCATGATTGACGCACCGCAGAATTCCGTCTCCATCGAGGGATGAGCCATGATGAAACTGGACCGACTGGAGCGATCTGTCGGGACTTGCCCTCTCCTTATATTCCACATGCCCGCACGGGGCTCCTGCATCTGCCGCGTTTTCTGGCCAAGATCCGGAAGCACCTTCGTGGAGAGCTCCCCGCTTCCTATCAGCGGAATTTCTGTCGAGGGTTTGATCGATTTCTCTGCCTCCATTTGGGCGTGGACCCTGAAGACATTGTGAAATGCGTCGAAGCTGCCGGTGACGATGCGACCCGGCTGGATGCGGCCTTGATGGCGTTGTTGCCAGCGGATCTCAGGGTGGCGAAGTGGAATCGCGAACTGGTGCAGAAGGGCATGAGTGAGATGGGGCGCGAAGCCTTGCAGGAGGCAAAGGACAAGATGGGAGCCGGCCATCGCACCGATTTGATTTCCTTTGCCGACATGATCGACTTCGACGAAGGGCGCATTCCGTAAGGCCTTCTAAAGTTGCCCGTTGCATAATCTGACAGGCCTCACCAATTTCTCATTCATGAAGTCGCATCGAATGACTCCGATTGTGCTGGGGGTGGGGTGGCTCGTCTCGTTGGGTGCCGTGTTTATTCTCGGGATCCTCTCTGCCTTCGTCTTCCATCAGAATCCGGAAAGCGGGCTGTCCTCCCGGACGACCCCCGCCGATCGCGAACTTGCCTTTGCGCTCGAGACCTTGCTCGGAGAACCCGCGGATCTGGCTGCGCTCAAATCCATCTCCGCGCGGGATGCTTTTCCGGATCAGCTGAAGCGATCGCTGGATTCCCTGGCTGGCATGCCCCCGGGCCTCCGGCAGGATTTTCTCCTTCAGGCGCTGGTGCGCGGGCTTCCAACCCGTCCGGTTGTGGCCTCCGTTCAACATCTTGTGGACCTACCGTCCTCCGCGGGCCGCCGCACTGTCCTGCACGGGCTCTTGTCTCGATGGGGTGAGCTGGATGGACGAAGCGCGGTTGCCTTCGCCGCAGGGCGGGGTGAGGCGGGAGGGAGTCGCGACCACGTTCAAACCGTTCTCGCCGGATGGTCCCGCGTTGCGGCGGCTGACGCCTGGGCTTGGGCCATACGGCAGGATATCAATCTGTCGACAAAGGCGGGATGGCTCGGCGAGATCTTGGCAGTCGAAGCGCAAATCGACCCGGTTGCCGCCCTGCAACGGGTTCGGTCGCTGGAATCGCCTGAGCTGCAGGAGCCCGTTGTGCGAAGGATGATCGACTGGATGATCGATCACATGGGAGGGGATCGGGCGGTTTCATGGCTGTCGGAAATGGATCCCGACGGGCTTCCGCTTCACCTCATTGCCTATTTTACCCGGCGCTGGGGGGATTCAGAACCATGGGAAGCGGCGCAATGGGCGTCCAATCTGGATGTTGGGGCGCGGGGCGAAGTCTATCATACACTGGCTGCAACCTGGGGAGCACGCGATCCATTGTCAGCCGCGCAATGGGCCTACAGTTTACCGGGCGGTCAGGAGCGGAGCAGCCTCCTGCGCGATATTGTGGGGCACTGGCTCCGATTGGAAGGGCTGGCCGAGCCAACGGAATGGCTCTCGCGTCAGCCCGCTCACCCGGACCTCGATGGAGCGATCGAAGCCATCGTGGTTGCGCTGGTTGATCTTGATGCTGAAATGGCTTTCAATTGGGCGTTATCGATAAGCGATTCCCGGAGGCGGTCAAACGCGGCCCTCGCGGTCGGCCGCTACTGGATCGAGGAAGACCTTGATGAGGCTTTGCCCATGTTGCTTCAGGAACTGCCGGAAAACGAAGTGCGTTCGCTGGTCGCTGCCTTGGGTGGACCCTCGGTTCCGCCCCCACAATCCGAGGAGACAGAAGGACAATGGCAGGGGGCTGTGGGCGATCCCTTGGATGAAGAGGAGCACAACCTGCTGGACGACATCCATGATGATGAGCTGGACCCGGAAGCCGAAGGTCCAGACGGCTATTGACTGAGCGTTCGGCGTTGACCCGCCAGCTCGTGCTCGCTCCTTTTATTCCTTTTTGAAGATGATGAGCTGGTTGGATTCAATGACTTTTGAGCGGGCGGATGCGCTTCGGCGTGACTTTGGTTCACCGTGTTATCTGTATGATGCCTCCAGCCTGAGAGCGGCGGCGGCGGCGGCGAAAGCTTTTCCTGCGGCCTTCGGTCTCAATGTGCGATTTGCGATGAAGGCCTGCTCGAACGCCAACATCTTGCGCTTGTTTCTTCGAGAAGGCCTGATGTTCGACGCCAGCAGCCTCTATGAAGTGGCTCGCCTGGAGGCGGCCGGCGTGCCCCTGGAGCGCGTGTCGCTGTCGTCGCAGGAACTGGGGGATGACTTTGAGGCTTTCTATCGGCGCGGCCTTGAGATCAATGCCTGCTCCTTGCACCAGCTGAGGCGGCTCGGCGCGGCCCTCAACGGCCGTTCGATCGGCTTGCGCTTCAATCCTGGTCTGGGTTCGGGGAGCACCAACCGAACGAACGTTGGCGGGCCTGCCTCCAGTTTTGGAATCTGGCACGAGCACCGGGAGGAAGCCGAAAAGATCATCGCCAGTTCGGGGCTTCGCGTCAGTCGCATCCATACCCATATCGGATCGGGTTCCGATCCGGAAGTGTGGAAGAAAGTGGCAGGGATGAGCCTTGAGCTTGCGCGTGTTTTTCCCGATGTGACCACCTTGAATCTGGGCGGGGGCTTCAAAGTCGGGCGGATGCCTGGAGAAGCATCGACCGATTTGCAGTCGATTGGTGCTCCGGTGCGGGAGCAGTTTCAGAACTTTTTTCAGGAGACGGGCCGTGAACTGCGTCTGGAGATTGAGCCAGGCACATTTCTGGTCGCCAACGCCGGAGCCCTCCTTTCCGTAGTCGGCGATGTTGTTGATACCGGCCCATCAGGATATCGGTTTATCAAGCTTGATTCAGGCATGACCGAGATCCTTCGTCCCTCGTTGTATGGAGCGCAGCACCCCATCCACCTTCTGTCAGGTCGGCCAGTGAGCGATTCTTTTGACTACGTGGTGGTCGGGCACTGCTGCGAGTCCGGGGATATCCTGACACCGGCACCGGGAGATCCGGAACTGCTTTCAACACGGCATCTTCCCGAGACCCGCCCGGGAGACATCTGTCTCGTTGGGGGAGCGGGGGCGTATTGTGCTTCAATGGCAGCCAAGAACTACAATTCCTATCCTGAAGCCCCCGAGGTGCTGCTGGAGGATGGCGAGATGGCGCATTTGATCCGCCGCCGCCAGACCTTGGCGCAGGTCCTGCAGAATGAAATCTCTCTGGACTGAGGGAGGGCTTAGAATGCTTAGCTGACGAGGGTGCCGATCGGCTCCCCGAGGACGGCACGTTTGATCGAGCCGGGCTCATTCATGTTAAAGACGAGGATCGGCATGTTGTTGTCCATGCAAAGGGCAAAGGCCGTCGCGTCCATCACCTGGAGCCTCAGTTTCAAGGCATCCATGAATGGGAGCGTTTCGTAGCGAACCGCATCCGGGAACTTCATCGGGTCTTTGTCATAGATCCCGTCGACCTTGGTCGCCTTGAAGATGACGTCCGCTCCGATCTCGCTCGCTCGGAGAGCGGCCGTGGTGTCCGTTGAAAAATAGGGATTTCCTGTGCCACCGACAAAGATGACGACGCGCTGTTTCTCGAGGTGGCGCGAAGCCCGGCGCAAGATGTAGGGCTCCGCCACTTTGTTCATCTCGATGGCGCTCATGATCCGCACCGGAACCTTCAGCTTTTCGAGGCAGTCCATCAGAGCCATTCCATTGATGGCTGTGGCCAGCATCCCCATGTAATCACCGGTCGTCCGATCGACGCCGCGCTCCGCGGCACCGCTTAACCCGCGGAAAATGTTCCCCCCCCCAACGACCAGCCCGATTTCGATACCAAGATCGTAGAGTGCTTTCACCTCCTGACAGGTCCGGCGAAGAATCGCCCCATCGATTGAGTCGCCGCTCTCGCGGGAACTGAGGGCTTCGCCACTCAGTTTGAGTACGATGCGTTTGTAACGAGGTTGTCCAGATGCGGTTATGGGATCCATCAAAAGTAAAGTGATAGAGGGATGGATAGGAATGCGTCAACGGTCTGGGTGAGGAATTCTTCATTTAACGTTAGGGCATGGCAGGCAAAAACTTGCGTAGAGGACCGAACGGAGTCGTTTCGAGACTGGATTTGAAGCGGCCGCATCTATTGCATGAGGGGATGGAATTGATTGATACGCATTGCCACTTGGCGAAGGCCCACGAGGGAGGCCAGCTTGCCGAGGTTCTTCAGCGGGCCGAGGCGGCGGGTGTGCGGTCCATGATAGCCGTAGGAACTTCTTTGAAAGACTGGGAGCTGTACCGCTCAATGGCTGAACGGCACGCGGGCACGATTTACTGGACGGTCGGCATCCATCCCTGCTCGGTTGATGAAGGATGGAATGATGAACTGAATGCGATTTCGACCTTCTTTGCAACATCACCGGCTCCAGTGGCGCTGGGCGAAATCGGACTCGATCACTTTCACCTTCCGAAGTATCCGGATGAGATCGCCGAGGTGAAAGCGCTGCAGGCTTCAGCCTTTCGCTCCCAGCTTCAACTCGCCTACCAGCTCGAATGTCCTGTTGTGATCCATTCCCGCAACGCCTTTATGGATTGCGTGCGTATGATCGACGAGAGCGGCGTCGATTGGACGAAGGTTGTTTTCCACTGTTTTACTGAGGGGCCCGAAGCGATGAAGGTTCTTCTGGATCGTGGGGGCAGGGGATCTTTCACCGGTATTGTCACATACAAGAATGCAGAATCGATTCGGGCGGCCGCCGCTCTTCAGGGCCTCGAACGGCTCATGATCGAAACGGACGCACCTTATCTCACTCCCGAGCCAAATCGGGGGAAGCCGAATGAACCCGCCTTCTTGAGGGATACCGCTTCATGCCTTGCCGGGTTGATGGGAATTGATCCGACGGAACTTGCCAGAAGGACGACCTCCAACGCCCGGTCTTTCTTCGGAATACCGAACTGATGGTTCCAGGCAGGTGAGGATTTGCATGGATGCCCAGTCCCCATTATCGAGGAGATCCTCCATTTACGTTCCGTCTTGGTGGGTTTGGCTGGTTCTCGTCGTTGCGGCTGTCGCCGCCGGATGGAAGGTGACGACTTATCCGGCTTTTCCGTGGGAGCGCCATTGGCAGTGGTTGGCTCTGGGGATGAGCCTTCCGGTGGTCTGGTTGGTTGGGCATCTTTTGTGGCTTATCAGCAGTCGACGCCGCGCAACTTTCGATCCGGTATTTCTCGGTCTTGTTGGAACGGTTTGGATTCTGCTCCTGATCTGGGCGCGGGAGGTCCAGACTCGGCACGATCAAGTGGTGGCAGATCAAGTTGCGAGTGCCCGTGATCGACTGGTCGGGGTGGATCCCGGTCTGCGGGCAAGCCAGCTCGAAAGGCAACTTAGAGCAACGGCGCAGGATCGGTTTCGACGGTATGAAGCTGCGCTGTCACGTGAGGATTTGCGTGCTCTCCAGAAGCTGGATGGTGAACTCCTGGGTGGCATTATCCGTGCTCATGAATCTCTCGAACGAGCCGCTGAAGCGACCATTGGGCAGAGCCCCGAGGTTTGGCTGGAAGTGCAGACGCGCTCAGAGTTGAAGGCCATACGGGAAGCCTACAACAGAGTTTATGAGACGATGCGTGCTTTGGTCGATCAGTTGAGCACATTCAAGGATCGTTACGAGAAAGGCATCGGAGAGCTTGATCTGGATGAGGGTGCCCAGCGCATCGCCCTCGCCGAACTGGAACGGATTCTTCAAGACCCGGAATTCACCTTGG
The DNA here is from genome assembly GCA_964403935.1 of uncultured Puniceicoccaceae bacterium. Taxonomy (GTDB): domain Bacteria; phylum Verrucomicrobiota; class Verrucomicrobiia; order Opitutales; family Oceanipulchritudinaceae; genus SLLG01. The sequence goes on from CAYOIB010000029.1 coordinate 26,464, forward strand.
TCACGCGAATTCGCTATACGGAAGCTGAGGGCTTCGAACTGATTATGCGGGCGATCTCCATTCTTGAAGCGGAGTGGGGCCGGTGGCATTTCAACAAGCTCCAAGGGCAGCTTCTTTTCGAAGACAAACGGGCCGAGGAGGCCTTTCTCCATGCGCTGTTTGAAGTGGAGGAGATGTTCATCCAGGTCCACTTGCTGCTGGAGGAAGGGTCCCGGTAGGCGAGGTCACTCCTTGTCTTGGACGGTGCGGCTCCGCGCCTTGACCCATCGGATAATGGCTTTGGGGCGACTCTCGTTGGCTTCGACGATCCGGAGAAAATCTGCGGGATGGATATCGTGCTTCCTGAAAAAGGCGCGATCCCCTCCACAGCAAAACATGATGTCCCAGTGAAGTTCGCCCCGAAGCTTGGCGAGAGCTTTTGGAATGATGCGGGGTAGCCACTCTATACCCTCCACTGCCTCGGTCTTTGCCGGAAGTTGTGCGGGGTCCAGCGTCTGGCTGCTCCGTCGTCCACCCTGGTTCTCCATGAAGTAATGGTGCCGGATGTGTGCGAGCACAGCAAAGGTGGCGAAGTCGGGCTCTCCTCCATTAGAGAAGTCCTCGATGAAGTCGAAGACCTCCTGCGGGGTGGCACCGATCCTGTCAATGAGCTCGCGGTCCTTTTTCAGGAACAGGGAATCGGGTTTCTTCTTTCCTGCTTGATAACGTTCTACGGATCGATCCCAAAGATCGTGCAACTCCTTTTGGTATGTGTAATTCATGATTGTGCCCTGCAATAATCCGGATCACCCGGACTCGACTAGGGAAGTTTGCGGAATTTTGGGTTAGGCGCAACTCCAGGAACGACAAGTTTCCGGAGGCACGTCGCGGTGAACCGCAGGTAAAGGGCGGCGATAAAGAAGAGATCGGACCACGATAAGCAAGTTGGCGGGGCATGGGTGGTGTATTCCCCAGGGAAATATCGGGTGCAAAGGCGCTTATGGTACCCCGTTTGCCGGAACAGCCTGACTGGGTTGAGCAGCCCCCGGCGAATTCGAGCCACCTTTATGGGCGTTGCGGACACTCCGGGTTGACCTGCCGCATGCAATGCGTTTTGTATTCTGTCGTCATACCCTTGCTCCTGTTCTACTCTCCACTCTGCATCTCTCTTTTTCTGTTTACCCTCGCGTCATGCCGCGTCCATTTGGCTTCTCATGGACGTTTGCGGGCAGGGCCCGATCACAAACCACCAAAACGACCAAGAACACCATGAAGAAAAGGACCCTACGAACTATCACCGCTAGCTGCGTCTTCGTCGCTGGCAGCCTTCTTGCTCAGCCAGCTGATCCTGTTGTGCTCGGGTTTGCCGTCCCCGGCACGCCCGTGATTGATGGCGTTATTGACGATGCCTGGGATGCTGCGCCCCAATACCCTATCGAGAACTTCATTCCAAAGGCCCGCTCATCTGCCGTTGAGCCCGAAAATCACTCAGGTTGGTGGAAGGCCATGTATGACGATGAGAACCTCTATGTTCTCGTTTCGATGTTGGACGATATGCTTACCCCCTTGGTAAACTCCAGTATCGATGACGCTGACAACGTGGAGGTCTTCATCTCTGGAACGTACACCCGGACGTTTACCGAAGCATATAATGTCTCGGTCTATGATTTTAATGACTATCAACTACGCTTTGGTATCGGCGAGGCGGCTGGGCTAGGTCCACAAATCGGGGCGGGCATGCATTCGACACCCTTCTGGATGCCTGAGCCTGGTGTCGCTGAGACCAATGGTGTGAAGTACAAGACAGTGGCCACTGATGGTGGCTACCTGATGGAGATTCAGATTGGTCTTGAGCTCGCTTATGAGGACGCAACATTTGATTTCCGCGAGACAGATGTGGCTCCTGATGGCGGCGCAGGTGTCGACGAAACGAATTTTCGAGACTATCGGAAGATTGGCTTTGAAATCAGCGTAACCGATACGGATTCAGGTTCGGGTAAGGAACAACGGACTGCCTGGGCAAACTATGAAAACATGTACCCAGGTTCTCCCGTGGGGCCTTCTGACGTTGCCTGGATGCACCCCGGAACATGGGGCACGCTCGTGTTTGTCGCGGCCGAGGGAGACGGCAATGGCAATGGTGAAGACCCGACTGACGCGGCGGCTGACTACTACGAAGACAGCACCCTGCACTGGCTCTACTACTTTGGTGGTGGGTGGTCGCTGTGGGTGGCCGATGATTTTAGTTCTAACTGGGGTTACCTCTATCTGGGTGAAACCTACGACGAAACATCCGGAGCATCCGGTTGGCTTTATCACCTCGAGCGCGGCTGGGTTTATTTCCTGGAAGGCTCCGTCACAGCCTCGGTCTTCGTCTATTCAGCTGACCTCGGTTGGCTCGTCGCTTCGGAATCGTATGGCGCAGGACAATACTACCGCTACGAGACGGAAGATTTTGAAACCTGGATTCCCTGAGCAAGCGGAACGCGAAGAATTCACAATTCCCCAAGGGGCCTCATTTGAGGCCCCTTTTTTTGCGTGTGTGCCCCGGCACCCTGCCGCGGGTTGGAAAAGGAAGGGAAGAAGGCCTGCTGGTCGTCCACGAAGGGGAGGGCGGGGCGTTCGAATTCCTGGTCGTTTACGATAGCATCCCCCGTGGCGGCTTCCGGCGATGTCGCTACACGCCATAAACCCGTGTCTCCGAGCCACGGTCCCCCACGTGGGCGTGCCCGCTTGCGGGCGCTCGGGAGGGCCGTGGAGAAAGTTCCATCTACCTGCCCTGTTCTTCCAGCTCACATTCCTTACGCTGCTTGAGCGGAATCGGGTAATTCTTTTGGGGGTTCAATGTTCTTTGTTGTGGATTATGGTTTGAACGGGTGTGGTGAAGATGGACTCTGGCAGGCCGAGGGCGTGGAGGTAATGTCGTTGGTGATCTTTGAGTTTGCGCGATAGTTTTCGTTGTCGGCCTTGGTTCCAGACGAAGACGCCAAGCTTCTGGAGGAAGTTGGCGATGATGGGCAGGCAAGCGACTTTGTAATCGTCAAGGTCCTCGGGCCGCTGGAGATCGGAGGGCGAAGAATGCATGTCAGCGGTTATGGCAGAAACCTCGCAAAAGTACATGTTAAAATATCATAAAAATATTACCTGCTTCGGCACACCTTTCCTATTCATTGTTTATTAACGAGTTAGGAAACTTTTAAATTAGTCGAGCTTTCGACCGACGGCGCAGGAAAGCGGGTTTCAACAAAGGCGCGGCACCTACACCTACCCGCGTCACGCCTCCTGCTGGTCGCTTCGCTCCCGTGGCAGGAGTCGCGCCACGGGTAGGCGTAGGTGAGCTTGGACGTTGGCCCAAAAGGGCGAAGCATGTTACGATTGACGGACTTACCTAGGACAGTAAGATTTGATCATATGAACACTACTATGGCTGAGATTGAGGAAATAGCTCGAAAACTCCCTGCCGCAGAAAGGGAACGGTTAGCCCAGAAACTCATAGAAAGTGTTCATAATCAGGAGCTAAACGAGGTCGATATCGCGTGGATGGATGTCGCGGCGCAGCGATTCGAGAATTATCGGACCGGTAAGGATACTGGAGTCCCGGAAAGCGATTTCTTTGCTCAGGTTGAGAAGGATCTCGGATGGACCTGATATTTTCAGCGGAAGCGCGGGGCGAAGTCCGTGAGGCCGCAAGATTCTACGAGAATGAGGTTGATGGGTTGGGAAAAGCCTTTGTGCAAAAGCTCCGAGAAGGAATTGCGGAGGTAAAAAGAAATCCGTTTGCTTCACGAATCATACAGGGAGATTTTCGACGCCATCTTTTATCCAGATTTCCCTATGGGATTATTTTCCAGATTCACGAGGATGTGATTTTCGTTGCAGCAGTGATGCACTTGAAGCGTAAGCCTGGTTATTGGGAAGATCGCTAG